>NZ_JALPKN010000001.1 GCF_023630195.1 Actinotalea sp. C106
CGTCCGGTCCCGCCGACCACGATCGGGTCGGGGCCGCCCTGGCGGCGGGGGGCCGCAGGCCGGGTACGGCTGCTCGGCGCGAAGGTGGGAGGGGTCTGCTGAGGGGCGGGCCCCTGGTCCTCGCCGGAGCCCCGGGTGCTGCGTCGGTGAGGGCGGGGACGCTCGTCGTCGCTCATGGGGCTCAGCCGCAGACCGTCTCGAGGTCCGCCGCGTTGAAGGAGTCGCGATCCTCGAGGTCGGTGGTGTCCTCCGGCTCGCCGGCCTCCTCGGGGGGCGAGGTGGTTCCGCCGGAACCCTGGTCCTCGGTCGTGTCCGGGGCCTCGGGCTCCTCGTCCTGCAGGGGCCGGTCCTCGGCGATGCGGGCCCACACGTCGGCGGCCTCGGGGGTCCACACCACGCGGTTGGGGTCCGAGGGCGCGGCGCCGAAGGGGATCGTCATGAAGGTGATGATGCCACTCGGGACGTTCCGGAGGCTGAACGCCAGGCCGCTGAGGTCCGGGATCGAGGAGATCCCGTCGCTCACGGTCAACGAGCGGGTCACGGCGTTGAGGAAGCGGACGAGCTCAGGCACGTCGGTCAGCAGGTTCTTGGACAGCACGCTGTTGGCCGTGGCGGCGATGAGGCGCTGCTGCCGGGTGATCCGGCCGGTGTCCGAGCCGTCCAGGCCCTCGCCCGTGCGGGCGCGGGCGTAGTTCAGGGCTGTGCTCCCGTCGAGGGTCTGCTGGCCGGCCTCGAGCACCAGGTTGTTCGCCTTGGGGGAGTCGATCGGCTCAGGGAGGCAGATCGGGATGCCGCCGAGGGCGTCGACCATGTCGATGAACCCGGCCATGTCGACCACGACGAACTCGTCGATCCGCACCCCGGTGTTCTGCTCGACCGTGCGGATGGTGCACGCGGCGGCATCGGTGGTCTCCCCGGACTGGCTGCCGATGGTGAAGGCCGAGTTGAACATCGCGTTGGACTGCGCGTAGGAGGTCGAGCCGTCCGAGCGCGTGCACGAGGGGATCTCGACGAGGGAGTCGCGGGGGATCGAGACCATCTCGACGCGCTGCCGGTCAGCCGAGACATGGACGACGATCGTGGTGTCGGAGTGCTGACCGGCCTCCCCGTCCCCCTCCATCTCCTCGATGCCGTCACGGGTGTCGGTGCCCATGACGAGGATGTTCAGCGCCGTCCCCTGGTTGGGGTCGTTGGGGTCCGGGGCCGCAGCCGCCTCGGGGCGGTCCTCACCGAGGAGGTCGTCCACGTCCGCGGAGTCGATGTTGCCCTGCAGCCGCAGGTACGCCGTCGCGGCGCCCGTCCCGGCGAAGGACAGGACGCCCACCAGTGCCAGGGCGACGACGAAGCGCACCGGGTGGCGGCGCGCGCTACGGGCGTGGCGCACGGCGCGGGGGCGCCCTGAGGAGGCGTGGCGGGGGGTCACAGGGACCGAGCATAGGGCGGCACCTGGCGCTGTTGGGTGGACCTCACCCGGTTGCGTCGTGGAGGAGTCGTGGAGGATCTCGCAGGTCGGGGCGGCGAGCGACGGCGCTCGTCACCCCGGCCGGCGGCAGCCTCAGCGTCCGAGCTGGGCGTACTTGGCCTCGGTGGCGTCCTTCTGGGGGCGCCACCAGGCCTCGTTGGCGCGGTACCAGTCGATCGTGGCGGCGAGCCCGTCGCGGAAGCTCGCGTACCGCGGCTCCCAGCCGAGCTCGGTGCGCAGGCGGGTCGCGTCGATCGCGTAGCGCATGTCGTGCCCGGGCCGGTCGCTGACCAGGTCGTAGGCGTCGGAGGACTGCCCCGTGAGCTCGAGGATCAGCTCGACCACCGAGCGGTTGTTCTCCTCGCCCTCGGCACCGATCAGGTACGTCTCGCCGATCCGCCCGCGCTCGACGATCGCCCACACCGCGGTGTTGTGGTCCTCGACGTGGATCCAGTCCCGGACGTTCTCCCCGGTGCCGTACAGCTTGGGGCGCACCCTGTCGATCACGTTGGTGACCTGGCGCGGGATGAACTTCTCGACGTGCTGGTACGGGCCGTAGTTGTTCGAGCAGTTGGAGATGGTCGCCTGCACCCCGAAGGACCGCACCCAGGCGCGGACCAGGAGGTCCGAGGCCGCCTTGGTGGAGGAGTACGGGCTCGAAGGGTTGTACGGCGTCTCAGGCGTGAACTTGGCCGGGTCGTCGAGCTCCAGGTCGCCGTAGACCTCGTCGGTCGAGATGTGGTGGTAGCGCACCTCGTGCCGGCGCACGGCCTCGAGCAGCGTGTACGTGCCCACCACGTTGGTCTGGACGAAGGGCCACGGGTTCGACAACGAGTTGTCGTTGTGCGACTCGGCCGCGAAGTGGATGACCAGGTCGGCCGCGCCGACCAGCCGGTCCACCAGCTCGGCGTCGGCGATGTCGCCCTCGACGAAGGTGATGCGGTCCGCGACGGGGGCGAGGCTCGCACGGTCCCCGGCGTAGGTCAGGGCGTCGAGCACGGTGACCTCGACGTCGGGTCGCTCACGCACGGTCAGGTGAACGAAGTTCGAGCCGATGAAGCCGGCTCCGCCGGTCACGAGAAGACGCACGGAGAACCTCCGAAGCAGGGATGGGTGGGTTGCCATGCTAGCGCCGCAGGGCGCGGGCGGTTCATGGCGGAGCTCGCCAGACGTGGCACGGAGCGGGTGACTTCCGCCGGGCATACACGGACGCTTCGGTCACGCGGTGCTGAGATGCTTGACCGCAGGTCACCGGGGACTGACACTCCCCTAGATTCCTCTCGAGCCTGGGATGTGCCGTGCTTCTTCGCTTCGCCCTCTCCTTCGTCCTTTCCCTCACTGTAGGTGTGGGTGTCCCTGCTGCGCCTGCCCCGACGACGCCGGACGCCGTCACCGACACCGCCGGGACCGCCCTGACGCCGACGAGCGAGGGCGCCGCGGTCGCAGGGGACACCGTGATCGAGGAGGACCTGGCCGTCGAGGAGGGGACGGGCGGACTGGCGCCGGCCGAGGGCTCGGTCGAGCTCGAGGAGCTCTCCGTCGTGGTGGCCTCCGAGGAGGAGTTGGCACAGCTCGCCGAGGAGGAGGTCACCGAGGCGCCCGCGGCCGAGGATCCACTGACCACCTCGGGCGAGGACACGGCGACCGAAGAGCCCGCGACCGAGGAGCAGTCGGCCGACCTGACGGACGAGAGGGCGACCGAGGAGGAAGGCAGCGGAGACGGGGACCTGGCGCCGGAGCGCGAGCCTTCCCGGGCCCTCGCGCCCTCGTCCGTCGCGGGGGGCGAGGACGCCGACGTGCTCGTCGCGACGCCGAGCGAGCTCGACGACCGCGTCACGAGCGAGGTCGTCGAGACCGAGGAGTTCCAGACCCTGGGCCTGACCTGGTCAGGAGGTGCGGACATCGATGGCCTTGACGTGCAGGTCCGCACGAGGTCCGAGGGGGAGTGGGGGACCTGGATCGCCCTCGAGACGGCTGATGACTCGCCGGACGAGGGAACTCCTGACGCCGAGCAGGCCCTGAGGGCCGGCACCGACCCCGTCTGGGTGGGGGATGCTGATGCCGTCCAGCTCTCCGTCGCCGCGCAGGACGCCGCCGGCCCCGAGGGGCTGACCCTCGCACTGGTCTCCTCGGAGGAGGAGCCGCTCGACGCGACGACCGGGGACGTCGCCACGTCCGCCTCTCCGGCGGACGCCGTTGTCTCCAACGCCTTCTACTCCGGCGGCGTGCTCGCCGCGGCGCCTGCCGCACCGAGGATCGTGCAACGCTCGACCTGGGGAGCGCCTGCCCAGACCTGCCGGCCCGCGGTCGCCTCCTCGTTGGTCGGTGCGGTCTTGCACCACACGGCCGGTAGCAATGCCTACTCGACGCAGGCGCAGGCCATGCAGCAGATCCGCAACGACGCGGCCTACCACATCAACGGCCGCGGCTGGTGCGACATCGGCTACAACTACATCGTCGACAAGTGGGGCAACATCTACGAGGGCCGCGCCCGCAGCGGCAGCCAGCCCGTGATCGGCGTCCACGCCGGCGGGTTCAACACCGGGACCGTGGGCGTGTCGATGCTTGGGACCTACGGCTCTCGCCCGTCCGCTGCGACGGAGCGATCGGTCGCGCAGGTGATCGGGTGGCGCCTCGGCGCCTACGGTGTCAATCCTGCGACGTCGATGAGCTACCGGACTGGCGCGGGCCAGAACTCTCGATACACCAACCAGACGGTCTCGCTCCCTCGCGTCTTCGGGCACGGGACCGTCTCGTACACGGCCTGCCCCGGTGCTGGCGGCTACGCAGCGCTGCCCAGCATCCGCTCGATGGCCGCCACCTATGCGTCGACCTACTCCTACGCGACGCGCCTGCCGGCGTCCGAGTCGATCGTCAAGGCGCTCTACAGGGACCTTCTCGGGCGAGGCGTCGACCCGAAGGGGTTGTCGACGTGGTCCTCGCGGTTGGCGCGCAGCAACGACCAGCCCGAGCTCGTCAGCGTCTTGACGCGAAGCGACGAGTACATCAACATCCGCGTCCGCCAGGCCTACGTCGAGGTTCTCGGGCGCGAGCCGGACGCCCGCGGAGCTGCTGACTGGCTCCGGCGCATCCGCGCTGAACCGGCGCGCGTGGACGAGGTGCAGCGGCAGTTCTTCGACACGACCGAGTTCATGACGAGGTCAGGGGGGACGACGAGGGGGTACGTGGCGAACATGTACCAGTCCATCCTCGGTCGTCGGGCCGCGGCCTCCGAGGTCTCGATGTGGACGGCGCGGATCGACGAGCGCGGCCGCTCGTGGGTCGTCGACCAGATCTGGTTCTCGCAGGAGGCGGCTCGCAACCGCGCGGGGAGCTATTACCAGGTGTTCCTGAAGCGATCCCCGGACGGCGCCGGTCGTGCGATGTGGGGGCGTGTCCTCCTCGGCAAGGGCGAGGGGGCGGTGCGGACCGGGATCGCCGGGAGCAACGAGTACCGCAACCGCGCGATCGCTCGCTACCCCTGACCTGTGTCGTGCCCACCGTGAGGTGAGGTCGAGACACGGACCGTCGTGTCCCCGACGACGAGGATCCGCCGTCCTGGCCGCGATCATCACCCGGCTGCGCACACCATGAGAAGGCACCCGAAGACGGCTCCCTGGCGCTGAGTGGATCAGGAGAGTCCGTCGGCGCCGATGTGCCGGTGCGTCTGAAGGGCGCTGGCGCGCGAGACACCTAGTCGCGCGTGGAACTCACGATCATCGACCGCGCCCGGGCCGTGAAGGACCTCGTTCAACGCGTTGGCGACCGCGAGCCGATCGTCAGCGCTGAGGATGTACTGGTCCCGTGCGAGCCACTCTTCGGGAGGGCCGATCCAGGGGTCAGGCGGGACGCGATAGCGGCCAGCCTGCAGACACTCCGCGCACGCCCACGCGTCCTCGATGGACAGGCCCAGCCACCGAGACCTCGTCCGGGAGTGGTCCGTCAGCGGGCCGTAGCACCAGTCGCAGTAGTCCTGGACGTCCTCGCTCGTCATAGCGGCACGGTACTCCGGCGACCGATGAGCATCGCGACCTCGGGAGAAAAGCCCTAGTTCTATCCCACGTCCACCGGGATGACGCTTCCGTCCTCCTGAATCGTGCCGACCCACACCTGCGAGACACCGAGCACGGCCTCTCGCGGCAGGTGGGACAGCGCGTAGGTCCAGTTGGACGTGCCGTGCGTCGCCAGCGAGCTGATCGGCTCGCCATCCGGCCCCCGCAGAGCGTCCTCGTCGAAGGCCACCACGTCGAGGTCAGTGCCTCCCCAGCTCTGCCGGATGAGGGCCAGGTCCTCCTGGTTGGGGAGCCGACGAAGTTCCACCACCTCGACATCGCAGGCGCTGCGCAATGACTCGAGGTACGGGGGGCCGCCAGCACGGATGAGCAGCGCCCGGTCACCTTGGATCCCTGCGCAGACCGCCTGGAGCTGGCCCCAACGACCTCCCTGCTCGGGCACGGTGTAGAGGTCGCCCCACGTGGTCAGGGGGTGCGCCGCGACGGCGACGGCGAGGGTCCCCGCGAGGGCCCGGGTCCAGATTCGCCGGGCGGCCCAGAGCGCGGCGAGCGCGATCGTGGCCATGATCAGGAAGCCGGGGATCGTGAGGGGCAAGAAGCGGCGCATCGCCCAGATGTGATCGGGGGTGATGCTGACACGCCACAGGTAGAGGGCCGAGGGGGCGGCGACGACGGCGAGGAGCACGAGGTAGCGGCCGTCGCGACGGGCGAAGGCCCGGTAAGCGACCAGGGCGAGGCCCGCGAAGGCCAGCACGACCATCGGCCACCCGAAGTACCAGGACTGCCACGTGACGGAGTTCTGGTCGTAGCTCGCCGTCGGGTTCGGCTCGAGGCCCTCCCGCGCCTGCAGGCCCTGCACCAGCATCGAGTAGGGCGAGCCCTCCACGATGTTGTTCCCGGTGAACCACAACGGGCGGCTCGTCAGGACCGCGGCGACCACGACGACGAGCAGGGCTGCCCCGATCCCGAGCGTCCTGCGGTGCCGGAGGGCTGCACGACGCACCGGTGTCCAGACGGGAGGGAGTGCGAGCGCCATGCCGACGACGACGGTGGCCATGAGCGCGGCGGTCAGCATGCTGAAGCGCGGACCGAGGTCCGCCAGGTAGCCGGGGCTGTGGAGCCTGAGGTCGAGGTAGCCCAGCCCGACCAGAGCGAGGGCGGTCAGCGTCACCAGGACCAGGTTGCGCTGCATCGCCCGTCGTGGCCGCGGGGCGACCGGTGCTGCGGCCGCGAGAGCCATGCCGGCGATCAGGCCGATCACCACGGCACTTCCGTCGATGCGCACCAGGGCGATCGCGCCGATCATGCCTGCCGCGATCACATGGCGCCACCAGGTGCGTGTCGAGAAGGCAGACCACGACATCATGAGGCCGCCGAAGGCGAAGGCGACCGTCACCGGCTCGGTGTAGGCCGCACGGGAGAAGACCCCCATGGGCATCGATGCGCCGAGGGCTGCCATGGGCAGGAGGGCCCAGAGCGGCCCGACGATCCGGCGGCTGAGGGCGTAGACCGCGAGCAGCCCCAGGGAGCCGAGCAGGAGGTTCCCCGCGAGCACGGCGGTCTCCCCCCCGACCCACCCGCCGAGGGCGAGCAAGCCAGGGAGCAGCTTGGCGCCCTGGGCGTGGAGGACGCCGTCGGCCGGGAAGTAGGCGCCGGTCCAGGCATACAGCTCGGGCATGACGGGCTGGAGGGCGTCCTGCACCTCCAAGGCTGAACCCATGGGGATGCCGGGGTGCGAGTGGTTGCTGAGCCAGATGCCCTCGAGCGTCAGGAAGCCCGGGTCCCGTGTGACGGTCACGTAGCGCGAGGTGTAGGGGAGGTGCGCAGCGATCCACCCGAGGGTGAGGACCAGGGCGACGCCCGCCCCGAGCAGGCCTGCGCGGTCGGCCTGGAGGGGGGCGGGCATCAGGCGCCACGTCGCAGCGACGGCCACGAGCAGGAGCGGAGCGACGAGCCACGGGGTGAAGACACCCGGCAGGACGGTGACCGTGACCACCAGACTGGTCCAGAAGAGCAGCATGATGAGCCGGTCGGGCGTGCTCATCAGGCCTCGGCCGAGCATCCCTCGACCGGGGCCCGTCACCTCGGTGGTTCTCGGCGCGTCACCGGACCCCGGCGTCGTCATGTGGGTGAGCCCGCGAACTCCGCCTGGGTCCAGACGAAGCCGACGCTCCCGCCTCCGGTCGTGACGGTGAACTGCGCTCCCTCGATGAGGCGATGCAGCTCTGCGCCGGAGTCGGCGGCGATCGCACCGTGCACGGTGTACGCACCTTCTCCCAGCTGCAGCCCGGGGAGGCGGAACTCGACCTCCTTCCGGCCCGACAAGCTGTCGAGCCGTCGGCCGAGGAGCTTGGTGTTGGTGCCGAAGACGTTCTGACCGAGCGGGGTGTCGATGCCGACGCCGATGATCGGCTGATCGACGCGTTCGTCGGCCTGGAGGGTCAGGCCGATCCTCAGGTCCTGACCGGGAGAGATCTCCGAGACCGGCGTGCCGTCCTCGCCCATGAGCCTGATCGCCTCGACGCGCGCCTTGGAGGTGGGGAGGCTCCCGGCCTCCTGCCCGGCCTCCTGCTCGCGTGCGATCTCCTCCTGGCGCGTGTGCTCGAACTCGCCACGCAGCGTACGGAGGGCTTCGCGGGGCTCGCCGTCGGCGATGATCGCGCCGTGCTCGAGCACGACGGCGCGATCGCACAGCTCGGCCACCTGGTCGAGCGAGTGCGTGACCAGGACGATCGTTCGACCTTCGTGCTGGAAGCCGCGGATACGGTCCATGCACTTGCGCTGGAACGGCTCGTCGCCGACCGCGAGGACCTCGTCCACGAGCAGGATGTCCGGGTCGACGTGCACGGCCACGGCGAAGGCGAGCCGGACGTACATGCCCGACGAGTAGAACTTGACCTGGGTGTCGATGAATCTCTCGATCCCGGAGAAGTCCACGATCGCGTCGAAGTGCTTGTCCGTCTGCGCGCGGCTCAGGCCCAGGATCGACGCGTTGAGGTACACGTTCTCCCGGCCGGTGAGGTCGGGGTGGAACCCGGCGCCGAGCTCGAGGAGGGCCGCGAGACGGCCCCGGAGATGCACGGTCCCGGACGTCGGCTGCAGGATGCCGCCGATCATCTTGAGCAGCGTGCTCTTCCCCGACCCGTTGGCGCCGATCAGGCCGATCGTCGATCCCGAGGTGATGTCGAGGTCGATGTCGCGCAGGGCCCAGAAGTCGTCCTTGTGCAGGTTGGATCGACCGAAGTTGACCAGGCGCTCCTTGAGCGACTTCTCCTTGCGGATGATGAAGCGCTTGGAGACCTTCTCGATCTTGACGACGGTGGTCGCGCTCATCACAGCTCCTGGGCGAAGTTGGCCTGCAGGCGCGCGAACACTCGTTGGCACAGCCACAGGAGGAGGATGCCGACGAGCAGCGCGACCCCGAGCCGCTCGGCGAGGTGGTCGGGCTTGAGCTCACCGTCCCCCGAGACCCAGAAGGTCTCCTGGAAACCGAGGATCACCAGCGTCATCGGGTTGGCCAGGTAGAGCTCCTGGAGCCAGCGGCCGATCTCGCCCGAGGCGAGTGCCCACGAGTACACGATGGGGGAGGCCCAGAAGAAGATCATGAGCAGGATCTCGACGAGGTACTGCACGTCACGCAGGTACACGTTGACCGCTGAGAGGAGGAAGGCGGCGGCGGTCGCGAGGACGAGCAGCACGGCCAGGGAGAGCGGCAGGTACAGCCAACGGCTGCCGGTCGGGAAGGCGCCGACGGCGACGGTCGCGGCGACCAGCACGCCCAGCTGGATGGTGAAGTTGAAGAGGGCCGAGCCCACCACGCTGAGCGGGAAGACCTCACGTGGGAGGTAGACCTTCTTGATGAGTCCGGCGTTCACGACGATCGAGGCGGTGCCGCTGGCGATGATTTCGGAGTAGAGGGTCCAGGCCGTGAGCCCTGCGTAGATGAAGACCGCGAAGTCGGGGATCTCGCGGGCGGCACCGAGGAACCGACCGATCGCCACGTAGTAGATCAGCAGCAGGGCGAGGGGCTTGAGCAGGCTCCAGAGGAACCCGAGGGTGCTGTCCTTGTACTTGGCCTTGAGCTCGCGTCGCGTCAGCATCCCGAGCAGCTCTCGCTGGGCGTGGATGTCCCGGATCGACTGCAGCGTCCCGACGACGAAGCCCGGTCGAGGCCCCGCGATGCGGAGGGGCTCTGAGGCGAGCGCCGAGCTCCGCGCACTCCGATGATCGTTCATGTGCTCCCTGTCGACGGACGCTGGGGCGTGCTGGCGCCCGGGCCAGCGAGTCACCTTACCTTCGGCAGAGCCTAGACCCGCCGATCGGGTGAATCCGGCGGGCCTGCCCAGCTCCGGGGTCGTGCCTCTGAGTGACGCGCGGTGGCTCGTGGTCCAATGGCAAGGATGCCTAGGACCCGTGGAGCTGTCATGCAGGTGCACCGTCGATCGGGTCAGCGCGCGCTCGTCGCTGCGCTGGTCCTCACCCTGCTCGGTGCCACGGGAGGTCCCGCGGGTGCAGCCGAGCCGACGGCGACTGCCCCAGCCCCTGCCGCGACGTCCCAGGACGTGCTGGCGGCGAGCCCGTCCAACCAGGCGACGTTCGTCGGCCGAGGGTGGGGGCACGGCCGCGGGATGGGCCAGTACGGTGCCTACGGGTACGCGACGGTCCACGGGTGGGGCTACCAGCGGATCCTCGACCACTACTACAGCAACACGACGATGGGGACCGCGTCGGGGGGTGCGATCGACGTCGAGCTCATGGCCCTCGCTGGCAAGGAGCTTCGCGTCATGGCACGGGGGCTGAGGATCAACGGGGTCACGATCCCCGACGCCACCGCGGCGGGGACGGCCGTCCGGGTGATCCGGAACCAGGACGGGACCTACACCGTCCGTACCGGGTCGAGCTGCGCGACCTCGCAGCCCTGGACCACACGGAGCGGGCGCCCCACCAAGGTCACGCTGGCCACCACGTCCCAGGCCAGTCCCGACCGATACCTGCGCCTGTGCGAGTCGACGGGCCAGCGCTTCTACCGAGGCACGATGACCGTCCAGCCGCACCGGACGAGCGGCGCCCAGACGACCTTCAACAACGTCTCGGTCGAGGACTACCTGCGCGGTGTCGTGCCGCGCGAGTCCCCTGCGTCCTGGGGCAGCACCGCGCGCGGGATGCATGCCCTGCGCGCGCAGGCCGTCGCTGCCCGCAGCTACGCACTGTCGGGGACCCGGCCCTCGGGCGCCAAGACCTGCGACACGACGGCGTGCCAGGTGTACGGCGGCAGCGCGTGGCAGCCGAACGGGGGGGCACGCCAGTCCCTCGAGGAGACCAACACGAACCGGGCGGTCGACGACACCCGAGGGCAGGTCAGGGTCCTGCCGGGGAGCACGGCCCCGTTGCGGACCGAGTTCAGCTCCTCGACCGGCGGTTGGACGGCCGGAGGTGCCTTCCCCGCGGTCCGTGACGACGGCGACTCGGTGGCGCAGAACCCGAACCACACGTGGACCCTGAGCGTCCCGCTCAGCACGGTGGGCTCGGCGCTGGGCATGGGGACGATCCGTTCGCTCACCGTGACCGCGCGCAACGGTCTTGGTGCGGACGGGGGCCGGGTCCGGGAGATCGTGGCCCGGGACGTCAACGGAGCTACGCGCACCCTCACGGGCGACCAGTTCCGCTCGGCCCTCAACGCCGTCCCGGGGGTGACCTTCCGCAGCGACTGGTTCACCGTCTCGCTGGTCAGTCCGGCCCACGCCCAGGCTGTCGTGAAGGCGCTCTACCAGGACCTGCTCGGCCGTGGTGCGGACCCGACCGGTCTGCGGACCTGGTCGAACAAGCTGATGTCGGGGACGAGCCAGTCCGAGCTCGTCAGCACGCTGACGCGAAGCGACGAGTACATCCGGTTGCGGGTGGCCCGGGCGTACCGCGAGGTGCTCCTGAGGGAGCCCGACCCGGTCGGGGCGAACAACTGGCTGCAGAGGATCCGTCGAGGGTCGGCCACGGTCGACGACGTCCAGCGACGCTTCTACGACAGCACCGAGTACTACACCCGCGCCGGCGGCACACGCTCGGGCTACGTCGCGCGGCTCTACCAGACCGTGCTGGACCGGCCTGCGAGCGCTGCGGAACGGGAGAGCTGGAGCCGCAAGTGGGACACCATCGGGCGTGCCGGCGTCGTGGACTCGATCTGGTTCTCCTTCGAGGCCGCCCGGATCCGAGCCGGCGCCTACTACCAGACGTTCCTCCAGCGCGCCCCCGACCCTGCAGGCAGGGACAGCTGGGCGAGGGTGCTCCTCTCGCGCGGTGAGGGAGCAGTGCGCAACGGCATGGCCGGCAGCCAGGAGTACCGCACCCGCGCGATCGCCCGGTACCCCTGAGTGGGGTGCTCGTCGGGTCGTCCCGACGAGCACCCCACCCGGCGGCTTTGCCGATGGGTCTCAGCCGACGAGCAGGTCCCAGGTCTCGGCGGCGTAGTCGTCCCAGCTCCGGGGGGCGCGTGCCCGGGCAGCGGCGCTGAGCCGCGCGTGCAGGACGTCGTCGGTCACCAAGGCGCGCATCGCACGGGCGATGGCGTGGTCGTCCCTCGGGTCGACCGTCAGCGCCCCGCCGTCTCGCGCGATCTCGAGCATGCTGCCGAACCCGGACGTGATGGCGGGGGTGCCCACGGCGAGCGACTCGGCGACGGGCAGCCCGAAGCCCTCGTTGAACGAGGGGAAGACCGTGCAGCGCGCGACCCGGTAGGCGGACCAGAGCTGGGCATCGGTGGCCCGGGACCGTGCGTCCACCGGTCGTCCTGCTCGTTGCAGCCCCGCGAGGGCACCCGTGAAGGCCTCGCTGCCCCACGAGTTGCCGCCGATGAAGGAGAGGCTGAACTCGACGCCGTCCCGCCAGAGCGTCTCGGCCGCGTGGAGGATGGCGAGGTGGTTCTTGCGCGGCTCGTGGCTGCCGACGACGAGCACGAGGGGGAGCGACCCGACGAGCATGTCTCGGCGGGCTGCCTCGACGTCCTGGGGGCTCGAGGCAGCTGCCTCGACCGCGAGGGGGACCGAGACGACGTCGGGACCGGACTGGCCGATGGCCTCCAGCATCGAGCGCCACCCTTGGTACTCCGTGCGCGCCGCGTCGGAGATGGCGGCGACCACGTCGAAGTGCCGGACCGCGGCCAGGTTGCCGGCGAAGACCGCGCTGAAGCCGGTCGCGGTGGTCTCGGCCGAGGTCAGCGGGACGCAGTCGAAGCCGATCACTCCCGTGCGGTTGGGGGAGAAGCGGGCGAGGGCGAGGAGTCGAGTGCTCCGCCCGGGTTCGGCGGCGAGCTCTGGCACCGCGTAGGACGCCCGCCACGGGACGACGACGGTGGTCTCGGCGTCGTCGGCGGTGTCGACCGCGGCTCGCTTGAGGGTGATCCGGTCGTGCTCGAGGGGGGTCAGCTCCCGGATCGCCTCGAAGTCTCGGGTCCAGGCGACGGGGGTGCACTCCTGGTCACGCAGCCAGCGTCCGACGGTCTCGCGGGCGACGCGCTGGATGCCGGTGGTGAGCGGCGTCGACACGGTGTGGGCCACGTCGACCAGCACCTCCTCGACGGCGACCCTCACGTGCCACGTGGAGCTCGCTGCCGTCGTCTCTCGGGCCAGGGTCTCCCACAGGGCAGCGGTGTCCTCGAGCTCGCACGCACGGACGGTCTCCAGGACGGTCGTCTCGTCGGGCAGGCGGCCGGTCAGCACGGCGAGCAGGAGCCAGACGTGGCCGTGGTCGTGCAGGTCCGCGACGCCACGCAGGGCTGCAGCGAGGTCGGTCGGACCGGCGAGCTCGCGGCGGGTCGGCCGACCGCCCGCCAACGCGCCGACGACGCTGGGGAGGCGGCGGGACCAGGCGTCGAGGTGCGCGCTCGGGATGCGAGGGGATCGGCGTAGGTTCACAGCCACGTGGCCTCCAGGGCGTCGGCCGTCGAGCTGCTCTCGTCGGGTTCGTCGATGTCGGCAGGGGCGATCAACGCGTCCCAGAGCTCCTCGGCGTAGGTGTCCCAGGTCCGGCTCGCCCGACCGGCCGCGGCGGAGCGAAGCCGGTCGAGCTCCGCGGGCTCGGTGAGAAGGCGCCGCATCGCTGCGGCGATGTCGTGATCGCTCCTCGGGTCCACGGTCACGCAGCCACCTCGCTCGGCGATCTCCTGCTGGCTGCCGAAGTTCGACGTGATGACCGGGGTCCCGCACGCCAGGCTCTCGGACACCGGCAGGCCGTAGCCCTCGTGGAGCGAGACGAAGACGGTGAAGTCGGCGCCGCGCAGCTCTTCCCAGAGCCGCTTCTCGCTGACCCGGCCGATGTCGTGGACGGGGCGCCCCGCGGCGAGGAGTCGGTCCACCACGGGCCGCAGAACCTCGTCGGACCATCCCTGACCGCCGACGAGGCGGACGTCGAAGTCGAGCCCGTCCCGCCAGAGCAGCTCGGCCGCGTGAAGCACGGCTCGCTGGTTCTTGTGCGGCTCACGGCTGCCGATGCACAGCACCGAGGGTCGTGCTCGCGCGGTCCGTCCCTGCCCCTGGGGTGCCGCGGGGGGAGCGTCCTCGGTGAGCAGGACCTCGGTGACGCGGGGGCCGCGCAGGCCCTGGGCGCGGACGGCGCTGGCGAACCCGGCGAACTCGGCGGTCGCCGAGCGGCTGATGCCGGCGACGCGGTGCGCGTACTTGACCACGGTGAGGTACTCGGCGAACGCGAGGGTGTCGCGGGCAGGCCGTGTGTCGGCGCTGGTGATCGGGATCATGTCGTACCCGATGATGCTCAGGGTGTTGCCGCTCGATGCCCCGAGGGCGGCGAGCTGGTCGCTGAAGCCTGGCTTGGGGACGTCGGGCAGGACGACGACGCTTCGCCACGGGACCACGAGGTTCGGCACGAAGCCGCTCTCCGCGTCGGGGTCGGCCCGCCAGGGCTCGCCGTGCTGGAAGACGCGTGCGGACTCCCGGGGACTCAGGGTCCGCAGGGCCGAGGCCTGGTCCGTCCATGCTGACGCGGTGACCCCGTGAGCGGAGGCCCACCGGGGTACCGTCTCGCGGACCACGCGGTGGATGCCGGTGTGGGTGTCGTACCGCGCGCAGTGGTCGACGTCCACGAGGACCCCGTCCTCCACGATCTCGAGGTGCAGCTCGGCGTTGGCGCGGTGGGGCTCGTCCAGGGCGCGGCCGAGGACCCACGACTCGACGTCGTGCAGGGGGGCCACCTCGACGAGGCGGCCGAAAGACCTGACCTCGTCGAGGCGCGGGAACGCTCCTGTGGCCGCTGTCAGGAGCAGCCAACGCAGGTCGGCGCGGTCCGGTGCCGCGCAGGCTGCCACCAGGGGGGGCAGGAGGTACGCGGCGCGTGCGCCAGGGATGCCGTGGGTCTCGACGTCGAGCTCGACGTGCTCGAAGGCGACCCGAGCTGCTTCGCCGAGACGTTGGTCGAGCGCACCGAGGAGTGCTTCTCGGTCGTGGGGGGAAGGGGTCACGAGCGGCCCCGGATCCGATCGATGGTCCGGCGGGCGAGCCGGACGGGCCGCGTGATCCGCCACGAGAGCGTGTTGCGGATGGCGGCGAGCTCGGCGTTGGCGCGGGCGATCGCCTCGAGGTCCGACTGGCGACTCGGCGGGGTGGTGGCCACGCTCGTGCTGAGCGCACCGGCCCACTGGGTCAGCGCCTCGGTGCGCCAGTGGACGACCTGCCCGAGCAGGTCGACGCGGTCCTGGAGGACACGGTGGACGGCTGCCGGCACGTGGGCGTCCAGGACGCACGCGGGGTACGACAACCGCGGCCCGAGGGTCGTCGCGTGCTCGGAGGCCACGTAGAACCGCGACAGCCCGTCGAAGAGGCAGAACTCGTACCCCGCCGCGAGGATGCGGGGCTCCCACTCGGCGTGCGTCTGCACCGAGGAGTTCGGTGCCGTCGACTCGACGACGAGCACCCAGGGCCGGGAGACGGTGAGGTCGATGCTCTGGAGCACCTTGGCCTCGGCCCCTTCGGTGTCGACGACCATGAAGTGGATCGTCTGGTCGAGCCCGCCGTTCTCCTGCAGGACGTCGGACAGCGGTAGCGAGGGGACGGTGCGTTCGACGACCTCGACCCCGGCCTCGCGGTGCTGCTGGCCCACCTCGTCGATGATCGACGAGAGGCCGGTGCCGGGCACCTCGTGCAGCACGATCTCGCCACGGGGGCCGTCCGTCACGACGGCCTGGACGAGCGTGTCGCGAGGGCGCTCGAGACGGTGGGCCTCGGCGAAGGCATGGACGGGCTCGACGGTGATGCCGCTCCAGCCTCGGTCGTAGAAGGCCCTGCTCACGGAGTCGTCCCGAGGGTGGTTCGCCCCCACCTCGAGGTAGCGGCCGTCGGGAACCTGTCCGAGGGCGCGCCACAGGACGACGTCCTCGCGGTTCTGCGAGTAGGAGATGAACGGGGTGTCGGACACCCGGAGATCATAGGCGTCCTCGTGCTCGACACGCCCTTGCGGCCGCCGTCGGCGGGCCTGACCGCACCGCCGGCGGACGGTAGGCTCGCCCCGTTCTCTACTTCTCCGGCACTCGAGGGACCATGCCCCGCGCACTCATCACCGGCATCACCGGCCAGGACGGTCTTTACCTCTCCGAGCTCCTGCTCGCCAAGGGCTACGAGGTCTACGGGCTCATCCGTGGCCAGAACAACCCGAAGTACGAGCTCGTGCAGAGGACCGTCCCGGACGTGAAGCTGCTGACGGGCGACCTCACCGACCTGTCGAGCCTGCTCCGTGCGCTCGAGGTGTCCCAGCCCGACGAGGTGTACAACCTCGGAGCGATCTCCTTCGTCGCGTACTCGTGGGAGAACGCCATGCTGACCTCGGACGTCACGGGCAAGGGTGTCCTGAACGTCCTCGAGGCGGTCCGGCTCTACTCCAAGGACGACCCCACCAAGGTGCGCTTCTACCAGGCGTCCAGCTCGGAGATGTTCGGCAAGGTGCAGGAGGTCCCCCAGCGGGAGTCGACCCTCCTCTGGCCCCGCTCGCCGTACGGGGTGGCCAAGGTCTTCGGCCACTACATGACCATCAACTACCGCGAGTCGTACGGCATGCACGCCTCGTCCGGCATCCTCTTCAACCACGAGTCGCCGCGCCGCGGCCCCGAGTTCGTGACGCGCAAGGTGAGCCAGGCCGTCGCCCGGATCAAGCTGGGGCTGCAGGACGAGATCGTCATGGGCAACCTCGACGCCAAGCGCGACTGGGGATTCGCCGGGGACTACGTCGAGGCGATGTGGCGGATGCTCCAGCAGGACACCGCTGACGACTACGTCGTGGCCACGGGGGAGACGCACTCCATCAAGGAGCTGCTCGACGTCGCCTTCGGTGCCGTCGGCATCGAGGACTGGTCGGGCTACGTCCGCCAGGACCCGCGCTTCATGCGTCCGGCCGAGGTCGAGCTGCTGATCGGTGACCCGGAGAAGGCGCGTACCGTGCTCGGCTGGGAGCCCAAGGTCGGGTTCTCGGAGCTGGTGGCGATGATGGTCGAGAGCGACCTGGCCGAGCAGCGTGCCGCAGGACGCTGACCGGTGACGCGTGTCCTGATCACCGGGATCACGGGTCAGGACGGCGGGTACCTCGCTGAGCAGCTGCTCGACGAGGGCGCCGAGGTCCACGGCCTGGTGCACACCCAGGACGGGACTGCCCGGGCTCTGGCCGACGCGCACCCCCGGCTCCACCTGCACGGTGGGGACCTCGCAGACGCCGAAGGCCTCCGCGCCCTCGTCGCCGGCGTGGAGCCGGACGAGCTCTACAACCTCGGTGGGATCAGCTCCGTCGCCTACTCCTGGGAGCAGCCCGTCCTCACCGCTCAGCTGAGCGGTGTCGCGGTCGCCGTGCTGCTCCAGGCCGCGTGGGAGCTGCAGGAACGCTCGGGGCGTCTGGTGAGGTGCGTGCAGGCGAGCAGCTCGGAGATCTTCGGTCAGGCGGACCGCTCCCCGCAGGACGAGGACACCCCGCTGCGCCCGGTCTCCCCGTACGGCGCGGCGAAGGCCTATGGCCACAGCATCGCCGCGGCCTATCGGGGCAAGGGCTTGCACGCGGCGACGTGCATCCTCTTCAACCATGAGTCCCCACGGCGTCCGGTCACCTTCGTCACCCGCAAGATCACCGCCGCCGCGGCGCGGATCGCGGTCGACGGGAGGGGGACCGTGGAGCTGGGGAACCTCGACGCCCGTCGGGACTGGGGCTGGGCACCGGACTACGTCGACGCGATGGTGCGCGCGGCACGCCACACCGAGGCCGCAGACTTCGTGATCGCCACCGGCCAGACGCACACCGTCGCGGAGTTCGCGGAGGCCGCGCTGCGCCGGGCCGGAGTCGGTGATGACTGGGCGGACCACGTCGAGGTCAACCCCGCCTTCCTTCGTCCGCTGGACGCCGAGGTGATGGTGGGAGACCCCTCCCGAGCGCGCCGTGAGCTCGGATGGACGCCGACCGTGGACTTCGACGAGGTCGTCGGACGCATGGTCGACCACGACCTCGAGCTTCTCCGGGAGGGTGAGTGACCAAGCAGACGGACCGCGACGTCGCATCGGCACGCGCCGGCGTCGTCTCGGTGATCCTCGTCAACTACCGGGGAGCAGAGGACACGATCACCTGCCTTCGGGCGTTCGACGACATCGCGTGGCCGAAGGATCGCCTCGAGCTCATCGTCGTCGACAACGAGTCCGGAGACGGCAGTGCCGATCGCATCCGGACCGAGGTTCCTGGCGTCGTCGTCGTCGAGGCAGGTTCGAACACCGGCTTCGCGGGGGGCTGCAACCTCGGTGCCCAGCACGCGACCGGTGAGCACCTCGCCTTCATCAACAACGACGCACGCCCGGACCAGCGCTGGATCGAGGCGGCCGTCGCCGTCCTCGAGGCTGAGCCTGACGTCGGGGCCGTGGCCTCCAAGGTCCTCGACTGGGAGGGGCGTCTGATCGACTACGTCGACGGCTCCCTGACCTGGTTCGGCATGGGGTACAAGCGCGAGGTCGAGAAGCCCGACACGGGGGCGTGGGAGCGACCCAAGGACGTGCTCTTCGGCACGGGAGCAGCGATGTTCGTGCGCGCAGCCCTCTACCGCGAGGTGGGCGGGTTCGACGAGCGGTTCTTCATGTTCTACGAGGACGTCGATCTCGGGTGGCGACTCAACCTGCTCGGGCACCGCGTGCGGTACGTCCCCGGGTCGGTCGCATACCACCGGCACCACGTGACCATGAAGAAGTTCGGCAACTTCCGCGAGAGCTATCTGCTCGAGCGCAACGCGTTGCTCATGATGTACAAGAACTACGACGACGCATCCCTGGCCCGCGCGCTGCCCGCCGCCATGGCTCTCGCGGTGCGGCGATCCGTGGCCCGCACGGAGCTCGACGCGACGATGCTCGACCTTCAGCGCTCGCCGGGCGGTGACGAGGTCGGGTCGGTCGAGGTCCCCAAGATGGCACTCACGGGCCCGCTCGCGATCGACTACTTCGTCGAGCAGCTGCCCTCCCTCCTCGAGTCGCGACGCGATCTGCAGGCCCGTCGGCGCCGCTCGGACCGGGACCTGTTCCCGCTGTTCCGCGAAGCCATCGAGCCGGCCTACGGGATGCCCGCGTACCTCTCCGCGCACGACTCCTTGGTCGAGGCGTTCGCCATCGCCGAGCACCTCACGGCTCGGCACCGCATCCTGGTCGTCACGGGCGAGCCGCTGCTCGAGCGGATGGCCGGGCCGGCGATCCGCGCGTGGGAGATCGCCAAGGCGCTCGCCTCGGAGCACGAGGTCAGGCTCGTCTCGACGGCGGGCGCCCGGCGTACGAGCCCCGACTTCGAGGTCGAGTACGCGGCCGGAACCGGCCTGCGCGAGCCCACCGACTGGGCTGACGTGATCATCTTCCAGGGCTTCCTCCTGGAGACGTCCCTGTGGTTGAAGGGGAGCGGCAAGGTGATCGTCGCGGACGTCTACGACCCGATGCATCTCGAACAGCTCGAGCAGGCGCGTGACCTCGGTGAAGAGGGCCGCGCGCACGCCGTCGAGGTCACGACCCACGCCCTCAACGAACAGCTGCGTCGGGCTGACTTCCTCATGTGCGCATCGAGCAAGCAGCGCGACTTCTGGCTCGGTCAGCTCGCCGGCCAGGGACGAGTGAGCCCTGCCGTCTACGACGAGAACCAGAACCTGGACAACCTGCTCTCGGTCGTCCCCTTCGGGATCCCCGACGAGGCACCGCAGCAGGCCAGGCACGCGATCAAGGGTGCGATCCCGGGCATCGGGCCGCAGGACAAGGTCATCCTGTGGGGTGGAGGCATCTACAACTGGTTCGACCCGCTCACGCTGATCCGCGCGGTCGACCGGCTCAAGGACCGTCACCCCGAGGTCCGGCTCTTCTTCCTCGGCCTCAAGCACCCCAACCCCGGGGTGCCGGCGATGACCGTCGCGTGGCGGACGCGGGAGCTCGCAGAGGAGCTCGGGCTCACGGGCCGGCACGTCTTCTTCAACGAGGGATGGGTGCCCTACGAGGAGCGAGCGGACTACCTCCTCGATGCCGACGTCGGCGTCTCGACCCACTTCCAGCACATCGAGACGGAGTTCAGCTTCCGCACCCGGATCCTCGACTACCTGTGGGCCTCGTTGCCGATCGTCGCGACGGACGGCGACACCTTCGGGGGCCTCATCAAGGAGCGCGGTCTGGGGCACGCGGTGCCGGCCGAGGACGTCGAGGCGCTGGAGAGCGCGCTCGAAGAGCTGCTCTTCGACGAGGAGGCCGCGGAGCGTGCCCGGACGGCGGTCCGTGAGGTCGCCGAGGAGTACCGCTGGTCGAACGCCTTGCAGCCTCTGGTCGAGTTCTGTCGGCACCCACGCCGGGCCCTCGACCTCGCCGTGCCTGCTGCTGCCTCTGAGGCACGGGCGCCGCGACGGCGTCCGCGCCCGTCGGTCAAGGCGGACCTTGCGTTGGCGAAGGACTACCTGCGTGCCGGGGGTGTCACCGAGGTGGCGCGTCGTGCGTCGGGGCGGGCCCGTCGGGTGCTCGGTCGGGGCTGAGCCTTTTCCAAGGTTGACGGGCTGTCAGGCTCTCCCGAGGGGGAGCCGGCGCACGGCTCGTCGCACCACATCGGTCAGCGCGGCAGCGCGGACGGTCCTGCGCCGGGCGCGACGGTGCGGGGCTGAGAGCGCGAGGGCCTCGAGGACCCTGCGCCCAGCGGCCTCGGGGGAGTGCAGGGCAGCGATGTCCTGGGCGGCCTGCGCTCCCTTCTTCAGGGCGTTCGAGGGGTGCTCGATGACGTCCTTCATGGCGGCAGCCGCCGCGTCGAGGTCGGGTTCTGCCCACACCCCGCCGGGTGGGTAGGGCGCGGCGTCCTCGGGGATGGCAGCGTCCGCGAACGGGACCAGGTAGCTGTTGCTCTCGGACATGAAGTCGAGGTTGCCGCTGTACGCCGTCGCGATGACCGGCTTGCCCCATGCCATGGCCTCAGCGATGGTGAGCCCCAGGCCCTCGGCGCGATGCAGCGACACGTAGGCGTCGCAGTGCGCGACCAGGGCATCTCGTGCTGCGGCGTCGAGGTAGTCCTCCAGGAGCACCACTCGCGGGGACGCGGCGGCTCGCAGGCGAAGTCGCTCGGCCTCGGCGGGTCGGCGGTCGGCGTTGATCGACTTGATGACCAGGTGCGGTTCCCCGTCCACGCCGAAGGCGCGCTCGAAGGCATCGATCAGACCGAGCGGGTTCTTCCGCTCGACGGTGCTGAGGTAGTCGAACGAGAAGAGGAACAGGGGACCGGCGGGGAGCCCGAGGTCCTCACGTGACAGCACGGGATCCTCGCCCCGCTGAGGCAGCGGGGGAAGCACGGTGCGTACCGGTACCGGTGAGTGCGGCTCGATGGCTCTGCGGATGAACTCCGTCGCGACCCACACCTCGTCCAGGTGGTCGAAGCCGACGTGCTGGTCCGCGGGGAACTCCTCGACCTCCCAGTACCACATCCCGATCCGGTAGGTCTGGGAGAAGAGGGAGGGCATCGAGGCGGCGACCGACGGCGTGAGGTCGGCGTTGACGCAGATCAAGCTCGTGTCGCGCGTGGGGCCAGCATCCCCGCTGGCGTAGCTCGCGCCCTGACGGCTGGAGGCGTGACGGGCGACCGGGACCGTTCTCGTCGGCACAGCCGCAGACTGGAGGGCGTTGAGCATCTGGCGTGCTGACTCGCCGACCCCGAGCTCGCCTCGGAGGAAGCCGATGACGTTGACCCCGCGCGTGCTGGGCCCCGTGCGGGCCGAGGGAGAGGGTGTCGCCCCTGGTGCGCGGGAGTGGCGGTCGAGGGCGCCGTCCAGCAGAGCCGCCGAGTAGGCGGCCTCGCTGCGGCCGTGGTCCGCGACCCAGCGCATCAGGGCATCGGTGTGCTCGCCAGGGACGCCGGGGAACCGGTCCTGGAGGTCCTGTCGTCCTGCGTAGATCGCGGCCACGTAGCGGGCGGGCTCGCCGGCCGGGCCTGGCTCGAGGAGCCAGTCTGCGACATCTTGCGCGGCTTCCTCGCAGAACGGGTCAGGCGGTGCCGGAGCGCCTCTGTCGTGGGCGAGGCACGCGTCGCGATAGACGATCCGGAGCGCAGGGTCGACCTCGTCCCCTGTCGCGAGCACGGTCATGTCCCACGTCGGAGTCGGCCGCATCTCGTGAAGCTCCACGAGCCGGGAAGCGGCACGTGCGACGACTCCCGCCAGGGCCGGATGCTCGCTCAGGCGCCCACGAGGGTTGCCGTGCGGCACGCTGTCGAGCAGCCACGGCAGGTGGTGGTCGAAGGCGGTGAGGTCGATGCCCACCACCTGCCTGCCATCGACCGTGATGCCGTGTTCGTCCACCGTCAACGCCTGGTCGGAGGTGAGCGACCAGGCTGAGACGAGACCTTCCTGGACACCCAAGGTCTGGTGAGAGACACGAGCGGCCGCGACGTCGAGCCAGCGTGCGTCGTCAGCCTCATCTGAGTCAGTGGGAAGCCAGAGGGGACGGGCGACGCATGCCTTCCAGAGCGCAAGGAGGGATGAGGTGTCTGGGGCTGCAAGAAGGGCGGCGGAGTAGGCGCCGCGGCGAGCTGCGTCGTGGACCTGCGGCCACAGGTCGTCGCCGGTGACGTCCGGGACGCGCGAGCAGAGGACGGGCTGCGTCAGGTCGTCGACGAGAGCTGCAGGTCTGCCGACGAGGAGGGCGCCTGGCCGCAACGCGATGACGGGACCCTTGGTGGGGGCCACGTGCTCGAGCAGTGCTGGATACGTGCGGCGTGCGAGCACAGCGGGACCGGAGGTCAACGCTGCCAGGTGCAGGTGCCGCTGGTCGATCCCGACGTCGGTGGGGGCGAGCACGGTGCAGCCATCCGCTAGCGGGAAGGTGCCGTCGAGGTCGAGGACGATCACGTGGGCGCCTGGCAGAGCCCGACGGGCGTGCTCGACGGCGAGTGCCGCGAGGGCGGCAGCCCGCTGGTGGCTGACGAGGATCACGGAGGGAACGGCGCGCATCCTCCTCCTTCCGTCGAGTGCTCGGTCTGCTGTCTCCGTGGGGATGTCCGCAGCTTGGAGAAATCTAGCCTGTCGCCGTGCGCACGACGCCGCCTCTGCGGCGACGGAGGTTCGCTCCTCACGGTGCGTGCGAGCGAAGGTCCCGGGCGGCCGTGCCGACATCTCACGTGGCTGGGTGACTACCATGGTCGCGCGACCCGTCCCGAGAAGCCTCGGCCCCGCGGATCGGCGTTCAGCCCGACAGTCGACAGGACATCCATTGAAGGTCTTCATCCAGGTCCCCTGCCTCAACGAGGAGGAGACGCTTCCCGCGGTCCTCGAGTCGATCCCCACCCAGATCGACGGCGTGGACGAGATCGAGATCCTCGTCATCGACGACGGCTCGACCGATCGGACCCTCGAGGTCGCTCGCGCCCACGGGGTCACGCACTTCGTGCACCACACGAGGAACATGGGGTTGGCGCGGTCCTTCCGGGACGGCGTCGACTACGCGTTGAGCCACGGGGCTGACGTCGTGGTCAACACCGACGGGGACAACCAGTACCCGCAGAACCGCATCGGGGACCTGGTCCAGCCGATCCTCGCGGGGACGGCCGACATCGTGATCGCCGACCGCCAGACGCACACGATCGAGCACTTCTCGCCGTTTAAGAAGATCATGCAGCGCTTCGGCAGCTACATCGTCAACCGCGCGGCCAGCACCGAGCTGCCCGACGCCGCGAGCGGCTTCCGCGCCTACTCGCGAGCCTCGCTGTTCCACCTGAACGTCGTCACGCAGTTCAGCTACTGCATGGAGACGATCATCCAGGCCGGCAACAAGCGCCTGCGGATCGAGAGCGTGCCGGTCGAGACGAACGCGAAGACGCGCGAGTCCAGGCTGTTCAAGAACATCTTCCACCACATGGCGAAGTCCGGTTCTGCGATCACCCGCAGCTACCTGATGTTCAAGCCGTACGTCATCTTCACGACCCTCACGATCCTGTTCGGCGTGCTTGCGGCAACTCCTCTGGTCCGGTTCCTGTTCATCTGGCTCACCGGGGGCGACACGTCGGGCAACGTCCAGTCGCTGATCTTCGGCGCCATCATGGCGGTCGCGGCCCTGCTCTCCCTCGCGCTCGGGGTGCTCTCAGACCTGCAACGCACCAACAGGGTGCTCCTCGAGGACCAGCTCGAGAGGATCAAGGCGATCCAGTACCAGCGCTGACCAGCGTCAGCGCAGCAGTCGCCCGACCTCACGGCGCGAGACCTGGGCCCCCCGCCACGTCCTGCGGCGTTCGCGCAGCGTGCGGGGGAGGCGGCGTGTGGCGTGCCAGAGTCCCCGGCAGCGGGCCCGACGGACGGCGGGAGTCTCCCTGCGCACCACGGCTGCCACGAGGCCCAGGACCTGGCGAGCCGTCGAGCGGAGCACCAGACCGAGGGGAGCGTGCCGCCCGAGGACGATGAGCGAGTTCCGGGTGTTGTAGTAGCGGAACACCGGGCTGCCCGTCCCGGAGCTCGCGGCGTGACGGTGCACGGCGACCGCGCCCGACTCATACCGTACGGTCCAGCCCGCGGCCCTCAGGCGGAGGGACAGGTCGGTGTCCTCGTAGTAGAGGAAGAGGTCCGGGTCGAAGCCGCCGACCTGGTCCAGCGCCGCCCGTCGAAGGACTGCCGCACCCCCGCAGAAGCCAAGGACGTCGGGCCCCCCGGTCTCCTGGCCGTCGGTGACGAGCCAGTCGCGGTCGAGGCCGGAACCTTCTCGGCTCAGGACGTTCCCCGTCGAGTTCACGAGCAGCACCGCCTCCGGCGAGGAGGAGGGCAGAGCAACCCTGCCCTCGTGGCGGTAGGCCCCGTGCGGCAGGGGCCCGCCGTCGTCCGGGACCAGGAGGTACCTGCCGGCGAGGAGGATCTTCGCGGTGACGGCGGCCACGCGCTGAGCACCCGGTGCGCGGAGCGCGTCGGCCATCCGCTGCAAGGCGTCGGGAGCCAGCGTCGCATCGTTGTTCAGCAGGAGGAGCAGGTCGCCGTCGTAGCCCTTGCAGCCCACCGCCGCACCGCCGGCGAACCCCAGGTTGCTGCCGTTCCGGGTGACCTGCACCTGCGGGTAGCGATCGCGGAGCAGCTCGGTGGTGCCGTCGTCGGAGGCGTTGTCGACGACGAGGACCTCCAGCTCGACGTCGCTGACCTGCGCGAGCAGCGAGTCCAGGCACGGCGGGAGCATGTCGGCGCCGTTCCAGGTGACCACCACGGCCCTGGCGGACGTGGGCCTCACCGTCGTCCACCCGAGGTGAGCGTTCGCTCGACGGCGTCACGGTAGGCCGCGACGTGGGCGGTGGCGCTCCTGGCCCAGCTGTACCGGGCTGCGTTCGCCAGGGCGTTGACCGCGAGCTCACCGTGCTTGGCCCCAGCAGCCGCGCGCATCGCCTCAGCCAGCTCTCGCGTCGAGCGCGGATCCACGAGCAGGGCGCCGTCGCCCACGACCTCAGCCATCGAGGTCCCGGACGAGGTGACCACGGGTACCCCGTGCGCCATCGCCTCCAGCACCGGCATCCCGAACCCCTCCCACGTCGAGGGGAAGCAGAAGGCACGCGCACCGGCATAGGCCACATGCAGGTCGTGGTGGCTCAGCCGACCCAGGAGGTGCACGCGCCCTCCGAGCTGCTCGGCGTGGGCGGCCACGCGGGCGGCGACGTCCCCCCAGCCCAGCGGACCGACGAGCACGAGGTCGAGGCCGGGGTCGTCCTCGGCGAGCAGCTGTTCGAACGCGCTGACGAGGGCCTCGAGGTTCTTGCGCGGCTCGAGGGTCCCGCACCACAGCAGGTAGGGGCGGGCGAGACCGTGCTCCCGGCGGAACCCCTCCACGTCGTGCTCGCCGATCAGGGGCACTCGCACCCCGTGGTGGATGACGTGGATCCGTGCCTCGTCGATGCCGTGCGCGACGCAGTCCCTGGCCGTGACCGCAGAGGGGACGACGACCACGTCGGCCTCGGCACGAACGATCGTGAGGGCGCGCCGGAAGAACGCGTTGCCTCGACGGGTGAAGTGGCTCGGGTCACGGAGGAAGGCGAGATCGTGCACGGTGACCACCAGGGGCGCTGTGCGGGGCGGGACGGCCCACGTCGTCGCGTGCAGCACCCGGTCCTGCTGCGCGGCGACCAGGGCCCGGTTCTTGCCTCGAGGACGGAACCGGTTCCACGCCTCGTACTGCACGGGCCGGGGAAGGCGACCGTGCCTCACCAGCACCTCGTGCGGGAGGCCGGTCAACGGCTGATCTCGTCGGGCCGCGACCCCGAGCAGGGATACCTCCTGATCCTTCGCCAGCTGCGCCGCGAGCTCGGTGATGTACGTCCCCGAGCCGCCCGGAGCGGGCTGGGCGAGCTGCTCGACGGTCATCTCGATCCGCAGCTGTTCACGAGAGGTCGACACGCTCAGAGCCTAAGGGGGTTCCTCAGGATCGGTGGTCCTCGTCCGATACTGAGCGTGGGTCTCTGCTCGGCGGCCTGGGAGACGCGACGGAGGCCCGGCGACGATGCGGGACGAGACCCACCAGACGGCGAGACGCCCGGCAGCGCTTCGAGGGGTGCTCGCCGGAGTGCTGACGGCGGTCGTCGGGGTGTCCACCGGGATCACGGCGCACGCGGCCGACGGCGGCCAGAGCGTCGTGACCGTCGACGGTACTGCGTGGACGGTATTCGTCGACGCGCCCCACCCCCACCGGGAGGGACCCGAGCCCGACCACGCAGATCACGCAGATCACGCCAGCGACTCGCAGACCGTCGTCGTGCTCGAGGTGGACGACCAGCTGTACGAGCTCGCGGCTGGCTCCCCCTTGGAGGAGCTGCCCTCGGGGAGCGAGGTCACGCTGACCCTCGAGCTCGACCCGGGCGAGGACGAGCTCGACGCGCTGGAGGCCTTGGGTGACGGGAGCAGCGCCGAGGCGAGCCCTCTCGTGGACGTGGTCGTGGCCGGTGGCCCCGCGTCGGGGCCCGGAACCGACCAGGACGTCGCGACGGCCGAGGTGACGGGGTCCAGGACCCTGACCGTGCTGCCGGTCCACTTCGGGACGCCGGACCCTGCCGCGACCCAGGCCAAGCTCGGCGAGCTCGCGTCCAGCACGGCAACCTACTGGCGGGCGCAGTCCGGCGGGCAGCTGAGCCTCCAGACCTCGGTGCGCGGCTGGCAGGACATCGGACCGGTGCAGGGCTGCGACTACCTGACCATCATGAGCAAGGCCCGCGCCGCCCACGGAGTCTCAGCCGAGCCGCGCCATCACGTGGTGGTGTACTTCCCCGAGCGAACCAGTTGCGGCTGGGCCGGTCTGGGCTCTGTGGGGGGCTCCCTCATGTGGGTGAACGGGTTGCTCTCCGCCGACGTCTTCGCGCACGAGTTCGGGCACAACCTCGGCCTGGGGCACGCCAACACCGCTACGTGCACCAGCGGCGGCCGCCGGGTCCCGCTGGTCCGGGCGAGCTCCTTCTCCTCGGCCTGCGTGGTGCGCGAGTACGCCGACCTCGCCGACGTGATGGGCGCGGCGTTCGTCAACCGTCCGACCGGCAACCTCAGCACGGGCTTGGCCGACCACCTCGGCTATGCGCAGGTCAGGCGCGTCAGCGCCACCTCGGGCGTTCCTGTCACCGTCGACCTGGCTCCGCTCGCCAGCACGTCTGCGCTCCGCGCGCTCTCGATCGACGTCCCCGCAGGGCGGCTGTACGTGAGCTTTCGCCCTGCCGCGGGTCGAGACGTCCGCGTGCCGGAGTGGGCCGGGGTGCAGGTACACCTGCGCAGACCCGACCGGATCGGCGCCCCCGAGACGGTCCTCCTCGACATGCAGCCCACGAGCTCCTTCGCGTTCTCGTCGGCGAACCTTCCGCAGGGCGGGACGTGGACGATCCCGGACACCGACCTGGCGCTCACGGTCGCCAGGACGGGCACCGTCGCACGGGTGACCGTGGGGCCGGCCGTCGGGGATCCTGCGATCGAGCGCTACGTCACCACGGTCTATCTCGATCTCTTCGGTCGCGGCCCTGACGCGCGCGGCCTCGCCACCTGGACCTCCGCCCTGCAGTCGGGTGCCCCTCGCGCGGGCGTGGCCAACTCGATCACGGGATCGAACGAGTACCGCGGTCGACTCATCCGCGAGTCCTACCGCCAGTTCCTGGGCCGGGAGGCGGATCCGCACGGGCTCGCCTCCTGGCTCCGCGCGATGCGGCGCGGGGGGACGATCCAGCAGATGGAGGCGGGGTTCCTCGCCTCGAACGAGTACTACGTGAAGGCCGGAGGGTCCTCTGCGGGGTGGATCCGAGAGCTCTACGGCGACGTCTTGGGCCGGACACCCACCACGAGCGAGGTCCGCAGCTGGCAGGCGCGCCTGGGGTCGGGGTCGAGCCGCCGGTCCGTCGCGATGGGATTCCTGCTGTCCACCGAGTACCTGTCGACCGTGGTCGAGGGGCACTACCAGCACCTTCTCGGGCGGGGCCTCGACACCACGGGGCGACGCACCTGGGTGAGCAAGATCCAACGGGGAACTCGCACCGAGGCCGTCATCGCGGGGATCGTCGCCAGCAACGAGTACTACCGCAAGGCGTGACGGGGTCCCGCGGCGGCGAGCTGCGGCGCGGGTAGACTCGCTCGCGGCCAGGACCCGTGCGTGCACGGGCCGCGGGCAGCGCCCGGTGCCCATCCGTCGTCACCCTGAGGAAGCCGTGATCAAGAAGCTCAAGCGCATCGCCAAGGACCTCCTGGCGATCCCCGCCGTCCGCAAGACGTACGAGACCGCCAACCGCGGGGTCCTGGCCGTCGGGGGATCGACCCGCCTCGGCGCGACCCTCTACTCGATCCCCGGCTTCGGGACCTTCAACCGCGAGCAGTTCGCCGTCCTGTCGGGTCGACGCGCCTACTACGAGAACCTGCGGCGGTCACGGATCACGCACGTCGAGCTGCGCCGCAACGTGCACCGCCTCGAGAAGGGCATCCTCATGCGGCCGCGCCGTGACGCGTTCGCCAAGGACTACATCCTCGAGACGGTGGAGTTCTACCGGACCGCCGTCCGCCGAGGCCCGCAGGACCCGGTCATGGACGCGAGCGAGATCCAGTGGGCCCACGACGTGCTGGCCGAGTACTTCGACGTCATCACGGTCCCGGACCCGGTCGTCGACCGGGCCCGAGCGGTGTTCACGTCCCTCGAGCACTCGCCGACCGACGGCACCATCAAGCCCTACGAGCACGGTGACATCAAGCGCAGCGACGTCACCTACGAGCAGCTGCTCACCCTGGCTCACCAGCGCCGCTCGGTGCGCTGGTTCCTGGACAAGCCCGTCGAGCGCGACCTGATCGACAAGGCGCTCCTGGTCGGACGCCAGTCCCCGACGGCGTGCAACCGCCTCCCCTACGAGTACCTCGTCTTCGACGACCCCGAGATGGTCAAGACCGTCGGCAGCATCCCGTTCGGGGCGGCCGGCTACTCCCACCAGATCCCCACCCTCATCGTCGTCAAGGGGCGGCTGGACAGCTACTTCTCGCCCCGGGACCGGCACGTCATCTACATCGACGCCGCTTTGGCGTCGATGGGCTTCATGTACGCCCTGGAGACCCTGGGCCTGAGCTCGAGCGTGATCAACTGGCCGGACTTCGAGCCCCTCGAGGCCAAGATGGCCAAGACCCTCAAGCTCGCTCCCCACGAGCGGGTGATCATGCTCATCGCCGTCGGGTACGCCGACCCGACCGGCCTCGTCGCGTTCTCGCAGAAGAAGGACCTCGACGTCCTGCGCTCCTTCAACGCCCTTGAGTCGTAAGCGCCTGCTCCGCCTCGGCGCCACGATCCTGGTGCTGGGGCTGGTCGGGTACTTCTTCGGTCGCGCCCTAGCGGACAACTGGGACGCCGTCCGCGAGATCGAGGTCGAGGTCAACGGCTACTCGGTCGCCGCGGTGCTGCTCTTCGGCGCTGCCGTCGTGGTGTCTGGCCTGCTCTGGGGCTCGATGCTCTCCGGCCTCGGCAAGGTCAAGGTCACGACCGCGGACGCGATCAGGGTCCAGTGCGCGTCATGGTTGCTCAAGTACGTGCCGGGGCAGGTCGGCTCGGTGGCGAACAAGGTGCTCTGGGCCAAGCAGCGCGGCATCTCGCGCACCTTGGTGGTCATCTCCTTCGTCTACGAGAACGTCTTCCTGCTGCTGGGGTCGATCGTCCCCACGGCCGTGATCCTGCTCCTCCACGACTCCCTCGCAGCGACCGGAGACGCGCTCGGCACCTTCGTGCCGGTGCTCGTCGCCCTGGTGCCGCTGCTCCTGCTGACCGACCGGCGTATCTTCCGTCGCGCCGTGAACCTGGTCGCTCGGCGGGCCCTCAAGCGGGACGTCCCCGAGGAGTACTTCCTCGGCTGGCGTGCTACGACCGGCTACCAGCTGCTCTTCCTCGTCCCGCGGATCATCAACGGTCTGGGTTTCGTCCTCATCGTCGCGTCGTTCCTGGACGTCGAGCCGTCGGCGTACGTGCCGCTCGCGGCGATCTACGTGCTCGCAGGTGCCGTTGGTATCCTCGCCGTCTTCGTCCCGAGCGGCCTCGGCGTGCGAGAGTCGGTCATCGTGCTCCTCGCGTCGCGCTACATGCCCGTCGAGCAAGCCATCGTGCTCTCGTTGCTCGCCCGTCTCTACAGCACGATCGGGGACGTCGTCGTCGCCGTCGTGTATGGCGCCCTCAAGGTCCGTGAAGCCAAGGAAGGACGTTCGTCATGAAGGTCGCAGTCATCGGTTCGGCTCTCTCCGGCAACAAGGGGGCTGCGGCCATGCTCGAGAGCGGGGTGCAGCAGCTCTCGGCGCGCGATCCGGAGGCACGCTTCGTCCTGCTGAGCATGTACCCGCGGTCCGACGCGGCGCAGAACGCGTACCCGACGATGAAGGTCCTCGACGCCTCGCCCCTGCGGCTGGGAGTCCTCATCAACGGTGCCGCCCTCCTGCACCGCCTCCTCCCGCCCCTCCGCTCGGCCATCGAGGGCGCCGTCCCCGAGGTGCGCGCCCTCGCGACCGCCGACGTGATGCTCGACCAGGGCGGCATCACCTTCGTCGACGGACGCGGCAAGTTCCTCATCTACAACGTCGCCAGCATCCTGCCCGCGCTCTTCGTCGGGACCCCGGTCGTGAAGTGCGCGCAGGCGATGGGCCCGTTCCGCACCCCGCTCAACAAGCTGGCGGCGAAGGCGCTGCTGCCGCGCATGGCCGCGATCGTCTCGCGGGGCGCGGTGACCCACGAGCACCTCATGGGCCTAGGGCTCGACAACGTGACCGCCGGGGCGGACCTGGCGTTCACCCTCGACGTGACCGAGCACGACGCCGAGCTCGCGCGCCAGGCCGTCGACATGACCTTCTTCGACGACGGCGACGTCGTCGGGGTCTCGCCGAGCGCCGTGCTGCGCAAGTCGGCCGAGGCCGCTGGTGAGGACTACGTCGCCGAGGTCCAGCGCATGGTGGACCACCTGACGGGCACCCTGGGCAAGAAGGTGCTGCTCGTCGCGCACAGCGCACGTGCCCACACCGACAAGACGCACAACAACGACCTCCCCCTGTGCCGTGAGGTCTACGCGGGCCTCGCCCACCCGGAGCGCGTCCTGTTCCCCGACGAGGAGCTCAGCTCGCAGGCCCTGCGCTACCTCATCGGCCGTTGCGACGCCTTCGTCGCCTCGCGCTTCCACGCGATGGTCTCGTCCCTCGCCATGGGCGTCCCGACGCTCGTCATCGGGTGGAGCCACAAGTACCGCGAGGTGCTCGACATGTTCGGCCTCGCCGAGTGGGCCCTGGGCCACGACGCCTACTCCGACGAGGTCTTCGCGGAGCGGGTAGGCGACCTGCTGGACCGCCAGAGCGAGGTCCGTGAGGCGCTGGAGAGCTCGCTGCCGAAGGTCAAGGCCAAGGCCCTCGAGCAGGTCAGCGTGATCGAGCGCGTCGCCCGCGGATGACCCCGCGGGTCCTGGTCGACGCGACGGCGATCCCGGCGGACCGAGGGGGCGTCGGGCGCTACGTCGATGAGCTGCTGCCTGCCCTCGGCCGGGCCGGGGCGGACCTCGTCGTGGTGTGCCAGGAGCGGGACGCCGAGCAGACCTCGGCGCTCGTGCCCTCAGCCGAGGTCGTCACGGCTCCGGTCGCCATCGCCCGCCGCCCGGCACGGCTGGCCTGGGAGCAGGTCGGCCTGCCGCAGGTCGTGCGGAGGACGAGGGCCGACGTGCTGCACAGCCCGCACTACACGATGCCCGCACGAGCCGGCGTGCCGGTGGTGACGACGCTGCACGACGCGACCTTCTTCAGCCACCCGACGCTGCACGGGGGCCTCAAGGCACGCTTCTTCCGACGGGCCATCCGCGGTGCGGTGCGACGGTCGGCATCCCTCGTCGTGCCGTCAGAAGCCACGAGGGACGAGGTGCTCCGCTATGCCGGTGGTACCGCGGCTCGTTTCCACGTGGCCTATCACGGCGTCGACAGGTCGGTGTTCCATCCCGTCAGCGTCCAGGAGCGGGAGCGGGTGACCACGACGCTGGGGCTCGCACAAGGAGAGGCGTACGTCGGCTTCCTCGGAACCCTCGAGCCGCGCAAGAACGTGCCTGCCCTCGTGCGCGGATGGGTGCAGGCGGTCGGCGACGTCCCGAGCCCGCCCGCCCTCGTGCTCGCCGGGGGAGCGGGGTGGGACGAGGACATCGAGCCCGCGATCGCGGCTGTCCCCCCCCACCTTCGCGTGATCCGGACGGGCTACCTTCCGCTGACGGACCTCGCAGGCTTCCTCGCGGCGTCGACCGTCCTGGCCTACCCGAGCCACGGTGAGGGCTTCGGGCTCCCGGTGCTCGAGGCGATGGCCTGCGGCGCGGCCGTGCTGACCACCCGAGAGCTGTCTCTCCCGGAGGTCGGCGGGGACGCGGTTGCGTACTGCGGCACCACCGAGCACGAGATCGGTGCCGCACTTCGTGACCTGCTGCAGGACGAGGAGAGACGGCGGACGCTCGGAGATGCAGCGGCACGGCGAGCTGCGCTCTTCACCTGGGACACCGCCGCGGAGGTACACCTCCGCGCCTACGCGGCCGCCGCGGGCTGACTACTCGTCCCGCGCTGGCGAACCGCCCGATCCCGCACCGGCTGGCGCGTCGGCGTCGGTGGCTGGTGCGCTCGACCTGGCACCCCACCACCCGGCGACGATCAGCAGCACGACGCCGAGGGGGAGGACCGCGAAGCACGCCAGGGTCACTGCGGGTGGTGTTGCGGACCACGCTCCCAGCGACTCCAGGCGCCCCATGAGGGTCTCACCGGCCCAGTGGTGCTCGAGGGCCTTCACGAACGAGAGGCCCGTGAATGCGAGTCCTCCTCCCACGATGACCAGCGCGGCCACCTGCCTGAGCTTGCCCCGGAGCGTGCCCATCAGGCCGAGACCGAAGGCGCCGGCGACGGCGGCGATGCCGGTGAAGAGGTACCTGCCCTGGAGCCCGCGCGCGAAGCCGGTGTCGAGGAAGAGCGACCACGTCGAGTACATGAGCACAGCGATCAGGGCGACGAAGGGCAGCGCCAGGAGCAGCCCGTCGGCCCGACGCGCGGAGTAGGACTGCCGGCGCACCACGAGGACGAGCAGTCCCACGAGGAGGACGACGGTCAGCGCCCAGGTGACCGCGTAGGGGAAGGGCGCTTCTTCGTGCTTGATCGACAGCATCGCCCAGAAGCGCGTCGGCACGTACTCGGCGACAGCGCTGACGAACCGGGGGAGCGCGGCCGCGGGGTCGAGCGGCACGTCACGGCTCGGCAGGTGCCCAGCAGGCTGCACGGCGCCGAAGACGAGGTAGTTGCGTACCCACCACCAGGCGCCCAGGAGGGAGAGGGCGCCTGTGGTCACCAGCCCACCTAGGGCTCTGCCCCAACGGCGGGTGCGAGCCGCACCGAGCAGGTACCCGAGGCAGATCACCGGGATGAACAGGAGCGCCCAGGCCTTGGCGAGCAGCCCGACGGCCAGCACGAGCCCGAGCAGCACGGCCGTTCTGCGACGTTGGTCGCCCGTACCCACCCGGGTGATGAGGTAGGACATCGCGACACCCGTGAGGATCGCGAGGTTCTCGTTGTTGACCGCGCCGCCCAGTGCGCCCAGCTGGGGGACGAGCAGCGGGGTGGCAGCGCCGACGGCGATGCCAGCGCGATCGGCCCCCAGCCTGTGCACCGTCAACGCCATGAGCCACGGGAGCGGGGTGATCAGCAGCACGTTGACCAGGCGGAGCAGCCACACGTGGAGGTCGAACGCGGTGCTCTCGGGCGTCAGGTGGCTCGCCGCCGCGGTCAAGGCGTAGTAGCCAGGTGGGTGCTGACCCAGGTTGTTCGTGCCGGAGGTCGTGACCTCACCGTCGACGACGAAGGGCGGGCGCGTCGCTCGGGGGACCACGTCCTCCCGCGCCAGGGGGTAGTACTGGCCGTCGGCGTCGGTGTGGCCCGCGATGGAGCGGGTCTTGGAGACGTTGGTGACGATCGGCAGCTGCTTGTAGCCCGGCCAGTCCATCCCGTAGCGCAAGGACAGGGTGGCGCTCACCTGGGCCGGTTCGTCGGCGGACCGGTAGGTTGGCAGGACGAAGGTCCAGGTGAGCAGGACGCCGAGCCAGACGATGGTGATCGCTGCGACCAGGGCTCGCGGGAAGGGGCCGGTACGCGCGGTCCGCAGGTCGCGCGAGGGTCGCGGGGCTCGATGCCTCGCCTCACCCGGGTGGGGCTCCGCTCCAGGCTGGTCGGTGGGCTGGGTCGCAGGACGTGTCACGACGTCAGAGCCTCCAGGTACCCGCTGACGTCGGCCAGGGTGGGGAGCAGGCCGCTGCGCTCGGCCTCCCGCAGGCTGGGTGCGGCTCGGTCCTTCTCCGAGAGCTGAGGCGTCAGCGCGGACCCGTCACGTCCGACCGTGGGCCAGGTGATGCCCACCTCAGGGTCAAGGGGGTGCAGCCCGTGCTCACGGCCCGGGGAGTAGCCGGTCGAGCAGAGGTAGAGGACGGTGGAGTCGTCCTCCAAGGAGAGGAACGCGTGCCCCAGGCCCTCGCCGATGTAGATCGCGCGTCGGTCCACGTCGTCGAGCAGGACCGAGTCCCACTGCCCGAAGGTCGGCGAGCCGACGCGGATGTCGACGACGACGTCCAGGATCGCGCCCTTCGCGCAGGTGACGTACTTGGCCTGCCCGGGGGGCACGTCGGCGAAGTGGATGCCGCGCAGGACGCCTGCCGCGGAGACCGAGCAGTTGGCCTGCTGGAGGTCGAAGGTGTGCCCGGTGGCCTCGAGGAACGGTCCGCCCTGGAAGTACTCGAGGAACACGCCCCGCGGGTCACCGTGGTGCCGAGGGGAGATCTCCCAGGCGCCGGGGACGCTCAGCTCGCGGTAGGTCATGTCCGTCCTCTCGTGTGGGTGCCCAGAGATCGTACCGGCGCGACTAGGTTGTCCCCGTGACTGGACGACGGGAGACGATGTGCGCTGGCTGGTGACCGGGGCGGGCGGAATGCTCGGCCAGGAGATGACCTCGCTGCTGCTCGAACGAGACGAGGCCTGCCGCGCGGTCGCTCGGGACGAGCTCGACGTGACCGACTCGGCGGCCACGGAGAAGGCCGTCGCGGGGTTCGACGTGGTGGTCAACTGCGCTGCGTACACCGCTGTCGACGCGGCTGAGGCCGATGAGGCCACCGCCTTCGGCGTCAACGCGGTCGGGGCGGCCAACCTGGCCCGCGCGGCAAGGCTCGCCGGTGCCCGGATCGTGCAGGTGTCGACGGACTACGTCTTCGACGGTGCCGCCACGCGGGCCTATCCCGAGGACGCGTCCCTGGCGCCGGCGAGCGCCTACGGACGGACCAAGGCCGCAGGGGAGTGGGCCGTGCGGGCCGAGAACCCTGACCACCTCGTCGTGCGTACCGCGTGGCTCTACGGCGAGGCTGGCCCGTGCTTCCCGCGGACGATCGCCCGCGTGGCGCACCAGCGCGGTGCCCTCGACGTCGTCGACGACCAGTGGGGGCAGCCGACCTGGACCCGGGACCTGGCAGACCTGGTTCATCGCCTCGTCCGGGCCGACGCCCCCGCGGGCACGTACCACGGCAGCTCCTCCGGCCGGACGACCTGGCACGGGTTCGCTCGGGCGGTCGTCGCCGCAGCGGGCCTGGACCCCGCGATCGTCGCTCCGACGACGAGCGAGGCCTTCGTGCGCCCCGCCCCTCGGCCGGCGTTCTCGGTGCTGGGTCACGATGCCCTCGAACGGCACGGCGTCGTGCCGATCGGCGACTGGGCCGAGCGCTGGGCCGTGGCTGGTGCGGGGGTGCTGGCACCTGATCAGTGACCCGCCCGGGGCCCGCGCATCAGGCCCCGGGCGAGGTCTGGGTCAGCGAGGACGCGCCGCGCCGTCGAGCGGCTAGCACCGCTGCTCCAGCACCGGTGCAGTCCGCCAGGAGCATGAGGAAGCGGCTCACGAGTGCGAGAACCAGGGCGTCATCTCTGTTCAGTGCGGTTGCGAGGACCAGGACCAGCGCGGCCTCTCGAGCGCCTGCACCTGCAGGCAGCACGACGATGACGAAGCCGACGACCCATGCCAGGGCGTACCCGCCGGTGGTGAGCAGCAGGAGGCCCTCGGTAGGGGCGCCCAGGGAGCGGGCGAGCAGCCACAGGTGCAGCCCGAAGGCAACCCACATGGCCGCGGTCCACACGCAGGCCTCGAGCATCGCGCGCGCGGTGATCGGTTCGATGCTGCCGCCGCGACGCACAAGGGTCAGGGCGGCCGGGAACCACCGGTTGAAGACCGCGGGGACCAGAGGGAGGAGCCCCGCCGCCGCGAGCAGCGTGAGCCACCAGTAGGCCCGCAGCGCCTCGGGAGAGGAGAAGGCGAGGGTGACCATCGCCACGGCCACGCCCATGACGACCAGGACCACCCACCGGACCATGCCGGCAAGGACGGCGCGGGTGCGGCGCACGCCGTAGTCCCGCGAGAGCATGGACTGCGCGACCACGGGCCAGACCCCGCCGGGGACGTACTTGCCCAGCTCGCCGAGCAGGAAGACGCGAGAGGCTGCCGGCACGGACAGCGGCGACCCCAGCCCCCGGAGCGCAGAACGCCAGGTCATCATGGTGCACGCGAGCCCGACGAGGACCAGGGCGAAGGCGGCACCGACAGCCCCCAGGTCGAGCTGCCCCAGACCCGCGGTGATGTCGTCCCACTCGTCGATCAGGTACACCGTGGCGAACCCGGCGACGATGACGAGCGCCAGGGGGCGCAGGTAGCGACGTAGTCCTCTCCTGTGACGCGGGTGGGTGGCGGCCAGCGGCGCCGCTGAGGAACTCACCTCACGAGGGTAGTCGCCGGGCCGCAGGCGCCTGCTCGACGGTCGGGCCGCTCGGCGCGTCACGCCGTGCGCGCCAGCCGCCGACGAGCAGGACCACGACCGTGGTCACCCACAGCACCGCCGAGAGACCGAGGACCGTGCCGTTCGCCGGCGTAGAGGCCAGCCCCCACGCCCCCCACCGGGTCCACGCCTCCTCGACCGTGCCCCCGGCAGGTCGGTACATGTGCTCAGCGGCCAGGACGAGGCTGAGCACGGCCACGGCCGCGGCGACCGCGGTGACGGCGGCGGGGAGCGCCGCGCGGACCGACGCCGAGGCGGCCACCAGATCGAGGGCGGCAGCCACCGCGATCCCCAGCACCACGAGGGCGCAGAAGAGGTAGCGACCCTGGAGCCCGGGGAACTGGCCCGAGTGGAAGTGCCGGATGCCACCCCCGACGAGCACGATGCCCAGGATCCCGGCGGGGAAGGCCGCGAGCGCCAGCATCGGACCGACTCTGCGCCGGCGGACGGCCCACACCGCCGCGCCGAGCAGGGCGAGCAGGACGAGCGAATTCCCGGAGCGGACGAGCCACGCCGGGACCTCGAGCTCGAGCCAGCCGAAGGATCCCCAGAAGGTCTGCGAGAGCCGCACCGAGGCCTGGTAGAGGAACACGCGCAGCGTCTGCTGGCCGTCCCCCGCTGGCAGGGGCGGGTCGCCCGCGGGCTGGACCTCCCCGTAGAGGAGCAGGTTGCGCAACCACCACCAGCCCCCGACGACGAATGCCGTCGCGAGGGCGATCAGAGCGTTGCCCGTCCGGCGGCGCCAGCCCAGCCCGTGCGCGGGGAGCAGCAGGGCCAGGGCCACCATGGGGATCGCGGCGAGCATGAACCCTTTGGTCAGCAGCCCCAGGCCCAGGGCGGCGCCGAGCCCGAGCAGCGCACGGCCGCCCGGGGGGGTGGTCATGGTCCGGACGACGAGGTAGACGACCAGGCTCCCGGAGAGGGTGGTCAGGGCGTCGTTCGAGGCGCCTCCGGCGATGTGCGCCACCTGCGGTATGCCCAGGGGGATGACGGAGGCCGCGAGGGCGACGGGTCGCGAGCCGACCAGCCTCTCGACGCTGAGCCCGATGAGGGGCACGGTCCCGACGGTGAGCACGACGCTGAGCAGCCGGAGGGCCAGGAGCTGGCCGTCCCAGGCCCAGTCGTGGGCGCCGAGCACCGTCAGGAGACCGGCGCCGAGCGCGTAGTACGCCGGCGGGTGCTGACTCATCTGGTCATAGCTCTGCGTGATCGGTGCCGGGAACGGTGCCGTCATCGCGGTGACCACCGAGCGGCTGGGAGCGTCCCGCGGGGCGCGTACCGCCAGCGCGTCCAGGCCGACGTCGAAGCCGGCCTCCTGCGTCGCGAGCACCGTCCCCTCGGTGAGGTAAGCAGCCCCCGGTGCGGGCCATCCACCGCCGTTCATGAGCCGCAGCACGCTGTTGTAGTGCTGGGGCTCGTCCGGGGCCTTGAAAGGCGGGGTGAGCACCGACCAGCACGTGGCCAGGAGCCCGAAGCACACCGTCAGCAGGACCAGCGAGGTCCGGAAGGTGCGGCGAGGCATCCGGTGAGGGTAGCGGTCGGCCGCTAGGTTGACCCGATGCTCGCCGACGACGTAGCCCGCCCCGCCCGGCCTCGTGCTCTGCTCCGGGCCGCGCCCTACCTGGCTGTGCTGGTCCTCTCGGCGGGACTGATCGGCGCGACCCTCGCCATCGGCGCGCGGCTCGACCTCACGACCTCGCAGCTCATGCGCGACCCCGCCACGTCCTTCATGGCCTCGCCCTTCATCGGGTTCCTGTCTCAGATCGGGATCTTCATCTGGTCCGGGACCGCCTCGATCGCCCTCTTCGCCGCTGCGGCCGGGGTAGGCGCGGCGACGCGTCGCCTCCGGGCCATGCTCGCGGCCACGGGCCTCCTCACGGCGGCGCTCGCCCTCGACGACCTCTTCCTCCTGCACGAGGCCGTGCTCCCGATGATCGGCGTGCCCGAGCTCGTGACCTACGGCGCCTACGGCGTGGCGGCGGTGGTCATCGCGCTGACGTTCTGGCGCGAGGCCCTGGCCTGCAGGCCCGGCCTGCTGCTCGTCGCGGGGCTGTTCCTCGGAGGGTCGGTCGCGCTGGACCTGCTCGACCCGTCCGGCATCGACCCGTACCTGTGGGAGGACGGCGCCAAGCTGGTCGGACTCGTCGCATGGTTCGTGCTGCACGTCGACGTGTCACGGCACGCGGTGCGGTGCGGTGCCGAGCCCTGCGGGTCCCGCTGCCCCACGGCGAGGCTCGCGGGCCGCCGCTGAGTCAGCCCTCCTGCTCGAGGAGCTCGAGCAGGTAGGTGCCGTAGCCGGACTTGGTGAGCCCCTCGGCCCGGGCACGCAGCTCGTCGTTGCTGAGGAACCCGCGGCGCCAGGCCACCTCCTCGGGGGACCCGATCTTGAGCCCCTGGCGGTGCTCGACGGTACGCACGTAGTCGGAGGCCTCGAGCAGCGAGTCGAAGGTGCCGGTGTCCAGCCACGCCGTACCGCGGGGCAGGACCTCGACCTGGAGGCGGCCCTGCTCGAGGTAGGTGCGGTTGACGTCGGTGATCTCGTACTCGCCGCGGGCCGAGGGCTTGAGCTCCCGGGCGATCGCCAGGACGTCGTTGTCGTAGAAGTACAGACCGGGCACCGCATAGTTGCTCTTGGGGTGGGCCGGCTTCTCCTCGAGGGACAGGGCCTTGCCCTGCGCGTCGAACTCGACCACGCCGTAGCTGGTGGGGTCGGCGACCCGGTAGGCGAAGACCGCGCCACCGTCGATGTCGCTGAACCGCGAGAGGCGGCTGCCCAGACCTGCGCCGTAGAAGATGTTGTCCCCCAGGACGAGGGCTGCGGAGTCCGCCCCGACGAAGTCCGCCCCCAGGACGAAGGCCTGCGCCAGCCCGTTGGGCTCGGCCTGCACCGCGTAGGAGATCGAGATGCCGAACTGCGAGCCGTCGCCCAGCAGGCGGTGGAACTGGTCGGCGTCGTGCGGGGTGGTGATCACGAGCACGTCGCGGATGCCGGCGAGGATCAACGTCGAGAGCGGGTAGTAGATCATCGGCTTGTCGTAGACCGGGACCAGCTGCTTGCTGACGCCCTGGGTGATGGGGTGAAGCCTCGTGCCGGACCCGCCGGCCAGGATGATTCCTCGCATGGGTGCACATACTGGCCTAGTCAGCCGGGGATCACTAGCGGGTTACCGGGGTCCCACCACTGCGTCACTCGTACGGCGCTACCATCTCTCGCAGTCCTGCCGCCGAGCCACGAGGGCACTGTGCTTCTGACGACGAACATGACCCAGCCGTACGCCTGGGGCTCGACCACCGCCATCCCCGAGCTCGTCGGCCTGGAGGCCACCGACCAGCCGGTCGCCGAGTGGTGGCTCGGAGCTCACCCCAGCGCGCCCTCGGTCGTGCACGCCGAGGACGGTGCGGTCCCGCTCGATGCCTACCTGAGTCGCCACGCGGAGGCCGCGCTGGGGGCGGACGTCGTCGCGCGCTTCGGCACCGCGCTGCCCTACCTGCTCAAGCTCATCGCCGCCGAGTGCCCGCTCTCGCTCCAGGTCCACCCGCACGTCGATCGCGCCCGGGCGGGTTTCGACGCCGAGGAGGAGGCCGGTGTCCCGCTCGGTGCTGCGCACCGCAACTACAAGGACCGCAACCACAAGCCCGAGCTGGTCTACGCCCTGACCACCTTCGAGGCGCTGTGCGGCTTCCGAGCCCCACGCCGGGCGGCCGAGCTCCTCGCGGGCCTCGACGCGCCGCTGGCCACCGAGCTGCACGACGTCCTCGCTGCCGAACCGTCCCCGGCCGGGATCCGTACGGCCTTCCAGCTGCTCCTCGAGCCCGCCACCCGTCCCAGCGCGGAGGCGGTGGGTGAGGTGGTCGAGGCGTGCCGGGCCCGGCTCGAGTCAGGCTCGCCGTCCCCGCGCGCCGATCGCACTGTCGCCTTGCTGGGAGAGCACCACCCGGGGGACCCCGGGGTCGTGACCTCGCTGCTGCTCAACCCCGTGACGCTCCAGCCCGGGGACGCGATGTTCGTCCCGGCGGGTGGCGTCCACGCCTACCTGCGCGGACTCGCCGTCGAGGTCATGGCGAGCTCGGACAACGTGCTGCGCGCCGGCCTGACGCCCAAGCACATCGACATCCCGGAGCTGCTCGACAACGTCGACTACGTCGCAGCCCCGCCCATCCGGATCGCGCCTGAGACCTTCTACGGCGCCACCAAGGTCTTCTACGCGCCGGTCGACGACTTCGAGCTCTCGGTCACGACGGTCGACGACGACGCCGTGCACCGCCTGCCGGGTCGGGGCCCGCGGGTCCTGCTGTGCCTCGAGGGCGAGCTCACGGTCGAACCGTCCCGCGGGCCTGGCCTCACGCTGCGCCGTGGGGCGACGGCCTTCGCTCCCGCGGACGACGGCATGCTCACGGTTCGAGGCAGGGGCACGCTCATTCAGGCCGACGTGCCCTGACGCCGCTCCGCCCGGACGACGTGCCCCTGACGGGGTGCGTCGGACCGGGATCCTCTCCTGACTCGCTGGATGCTGGCGGACCAACGGCCCACGGGGCACGGGCAGTCTTCGCTACTGTCTCGCCCATGGCGTCCCCGCTGGACCGACGTGTCCTGGTCGTGCTCCCCGCGTGGAACGAGGCAGAGTCCCTCCCCACGGTCCTCACTGAGATCCGTACCCACCTCCCTGGTGTGTCCGTCTTGGTCGTCAACGACGGCTCCTCCGACGAGACGAGCGCCCTGGCGCGGAGGCACGACGTCGAGGTCCTCGACCTCCCGTTCAACCTGGGTGTGGGAGGTGCGATGCGTGCCGGCTTCCGGTACGCCCTGGCCGAGGGGTTCGACGCGGTCGTGCAGGTGGACGCCGACGGTCAGCACGACCCCCGGGACGTGCCGAGCCTGGTCGAAGGCCTCGATCGGTCGGACATCGTCATCGGAGCCCGGTTCGCCGAACGCGGTGAGTACGAGGTGCGCGGACCACGCCGCTGGGCGATGAGGGTCCTGGCTGATGTCCTGAGCCGACTCGCCCGGACCCCCCTCACCGACACCACCTCGGGGTTCCGGGCGTCGGGTCCGCGGGCGATCCGACTCTTCGCCGTGCACTATCCCGCCGAGTACCTCGGGGACACCATCGAGTCTCTCGTGCTCGCCGTCCGTGGTGGCCTGACCGTCGAACAGGTCGGCGTGGCGATGCGGGCCCGGTCGGCGGGACGTCCCTCGCAGCACCCCGCCAAGGCGGCGGTCTACCTGCTCCGTGCCTGCCTCGCCCTCGGCATCTCTCTCACTCGGCGATCCCAGATGCTCGTCACGGCCGAGGTGGCTGCGTGAACGGGCACCTGTTCGCACTGTCCTGCGCGCTGATCACCCTCGTCTTCATGGTCGAGCTGCTCCGGCGCCGTCGGCTGCGGGAGAAGTACGTCGTCCTGTGGATCGCGGTCGCGGTGGTCGTGCTGGTCAGCGCGGTCTTCCCGCACCTGCTCGAGCAGCTGTCCGCCCTCGTCGGCATCACCGTCCCCGTCAACCTGCTCTTCTTCGCCGGGTTGCTCCTGCTGCTGGTGGTCTGCGTCCAGCTCAGCGCCGAGGTCAGCACGCTGGAGCACGAGAGCCAGACCTTGGCTGAGGAGACGGCGTTGCTCCGCAACAGGGTGGAGAGGCTAGAACGGGCGAGTGGCGCAGCGCCCGGTCCGCCGCTCGTCGCGGATCCCGACGTGAGTCGTCGCTCGACCACATGACGGAGGTCGTGATCGTGAACCGGCATGCGCTCGGCCGTCGGCTCCGCCCCCTGGCGATGCCCTTCGGTGCTCTCCTCCTCCTGGCGGCCCTCGCCTCGTGGGCACTGGCCTCACCCGTCGGGTCCTCACCCGACGAGGACTACCACCTCGTCAGCATCTGGTGCGGCGGCGGGATCGACGAGGGGGTGTGCGAGGAGGGCGCCGGCCCGGACGACCGACGCGTGGCCGAGGCCCTCGTCGACTCGTCCTGCTACGCGTTCGACGCGGACCAGAGCGCGAGCTGCCAGGAGGACGTCACGTCGCTCGCCGCGCAGGAGCAGGTCCTCACGCAGCGCGGGAACTTCACGGGCAGCTATCCGCCGGTGTTCTACGCCGTGATGAACCTCGTCGCCGGGGACGACCTCTCGCGTTCGGTGATCGCCATGCGGCTCGTCAACGCGGTGCTGTTCGTCGTGCTCGGGGCGGCGGCCTACGCCCTCTCCTCGCCGGGTCTGCGGCGCGGCCTCGTCGGAGGGGTCGTGGTGACGATCGTGCCCCTCGGCATGTTCATCGTCCCCTCGCTGAACCCGAGCAGCTGGGCCGTCATCTCGGCGGCGCTGCTCTTCGTCTCGCTCGTCGGCTTCATGACTGCGCCGGGCGTCAGGCGTGTGCTCGGGCACGGTGGGCTCGCTGCTGTCGCCGTGGTCCTCGGTGCGGGGGCGCGGGCTGACTCCGCGATGTACGCCACCCTGGCTGTGTGCGCGGCACTGGCCTGCACGGTGCGCTGGCGACGGGAGTCGCTGCTGCGCGCGGGCTACCCGCTGCTGCTCGGTGTCGCCGCAGCGGCGTCGTACCTCTCGTCCGGGCAGTCCGACGCCGTGACCGGCGTGGCGCCCCGCCCCCTCACGGGCGCCCTCGCCGTGGGCACCATGCTCGACGTGCCCGACCTGTGGGTGGGAGCCCTCGGCGGATGGGGCCTGGGATGGCTGGACACCGCGATGCCCCCGCTCGTGCCCTTCGTCACCGTGGCCGCGTGCGCCGCGACCGTGATGATCGGGCTTGGCCGGGTGTACCTCGGACGAGGTCTCGCGCTCGTCGGCGTCGGCGTCGCGGCGTGGGTCGTCCCGGCCTACGTGCAGTACCTCTCGGGCCTCCCTGTCGGTTCTCACGTCCAGCCGCGGTACGTGTATCCCTTGATCATCCTCTTCGTGATCGCGGCCGCGGTCCGCGTCGGTCGCGTCGAGGCCGGTGGCGCATGGAGCCGACCGCAGCGGATCGTGCTCGCCCTCGCCCTGGGGGCAGCGCACTCGGTCGCCCTGCACGCGAACCTCCGGCGCTACGTCACGGGCACCGACGTCGGGGGCCTCGATCTCGACGGCGCGATCGAGTGGTGGTGGGGTGTCCCGATCTCACCGATGGGGGTCTGGATGCTCGGCTCGGTCGCGTTCGCCGCGGCGCTCCTGCTGCTCACGCGCGAGATGGAGCGCGGCGGGACGCGCCGACCCGTGGCCGTGCCCAGGGCGACCGCGGGGGAGGCCGTGACGCCGG
>NZ_JALPKN010000200.1 GCF_023630195.1 Actinotalea sp. C106
CTTGGCCTCCGACTTCGCGGCGAGCCCCGTCGCGCACTCGGGGCACCCCGCCACGTGGGACATGGCCTGGTCCGTCTCGGCTGCGCTCAGCTGCCCGTCGGCGAGGGCGCTCACCCGCGTGCCCAGGTGAGTCATCGGGCGCCGCGCGAGGTCGGCTCGAGCTCGAGGGGCTCAACGCGCTCGAGGGCGACGGGGTGCGGGTCGCGGTGCGCGAGGGTCGTGCGGAGCTGGGCCCGGGCGCGGTGGATCCTGGACCGCACGGTGCCGAGCTTGATGCCCAGGGTCGTGGCGATCTCCTCGTAGGACAACCCTTCGATGTCGCACAGCACGACCGCCGCGCGGTACTCGGGGGACAGCAGGTCCAGGGCCCGCTGCACGTCCTGGTCCAGGTTCGCGTGCTCGAACCCGCGCTCAGGGGTGTCCGGACCGGCAGGCCCGGCGACCCCGTCGGCGTCGTCGCCGAGGGGGTCCATGCGGATGCGGCGCCGACGGCGCACCTGGTCCAGGAAGAGGTTCGTCGTGATGCGGTGCAGCCAGCCCTCAAAGGTCCCCGGGGTGTAGCTCGACAGGGACCGGAAGACTCGCACGAAGGTCTCCTGGGTGAGGTCCTCGGCGTCGTGCTGGTTGCCGGTGAGCCGGTAGGCCAGGCGGTAGACCCGGGCCGAGTGCTCGGTGACGATCTGCTCCCAGGAGGGCGGGACGTAGGGCTCGTCGGGACTGACGACCGAGCGGACGTCGTCCTCGACCCGGGTCCCGGGCGCCGCGGTACGGGGGGTGCGCAGTGGCCGCACGCGTGCTCCCTCCCTCGTCGGACGGTCGTTCTCGCCGCACCCTGCGACGAGGCCATCCTCCCAGACCCAGAACGCGTGGCGCGGTCGGGGTGTTCCAGCCCGGCGGTAGCATCGGGGCACGTCGATCGCACCTGCCCCGGGAGGGACACCATCTCCACCGACAAGTCCGCGAGCTGGGCCTTCAGCGAGGACTTCCTCCCGTCCGACGACGTGCTGCTCCGCGCCACGGACCGTGCGGCCCAGCTGGGATGCACCCCGGTCTCGACCGGGACCGGGGCCCTGCTGCAGCTCCTCGCCTCGGTGCTGCGCGCCTCGACGGTGGTGGAGATCGGGACCGGGGCCGGGGTCTCGGGGCTGTGGCTGCTGCGCGGCATGACCCCCGACGGGGTGCTCACGAGCATCGACAGCGAGGCCGAGCACCAGCGGGCCGCGAAGCAGGCCTTCACCGAGGACGGCGTCCGTCCCACGCGTGCGCGGACGATCACCGGCCGTGCCCTCGACGTCCTGCCACGCCTGACGGACGGGGCCTACGACCTCGTCCTGGCCGACGGGGACCCCCTCGAGCTCCCCGAGCACGTCCGGCAGGGCCTCCGGCTGCTGCGCCCGGGCGGGGTCCTCGCGATCGCGCACGCCCTGCACCACGACCGGTTGCCCGACCCGGCCCGCCGCGACGAGGTGACCACGACGCTGCGGGAGGTGGTCCGGACCCTGCGCGACGACGAGCGGGTCGTGCCTGCTCTGGTGCCCAGCGGAGACGGCCTCCTGCTCGCCTCGCGTCGCTGACCTCCGTCGCCGCGAGAGCGTCGGCGCCAGCCGGTCGGGACGGGGAGAACGGCTCAGCGCAGCTGGGACAACCAGCGGAGCAGGACCCTCGTACCGAAGCCGGTCGCTCCTTCGGGGAACTCGTGGGAGGCCGCAGCGGCCCGGGCGGGTCCCGCGACGTCGAGGTGCGCCCAGCGACGGCGGCCGACGAACTCCCGGAGGAAGAGCGCCGCGGTGATCGACCCGCCGCCGATCGTGGGGTCGCTCGGCACGTGGCGCAGGTCGGCCACGGTCGAGCTCGTCGCCGGGAGGTAGTCCTCGACCAGGGGCATGCGCCAGAGGCGCTCGCCGCTCTCCGTGCCGGCCTGCACCAGGGCTGCCGCGAGGCGGTCGTCCGGGCTGTAGAGGGCACCGTGCTGCCGCCCGAGGCCCAGGGTCGCGGCTCCGGTGAGGGTCGCGACGTCGATCAGGACGTCGGGGTCGAGGTCGCGGTCGGCGTGAGCCAGGGCGTCAGCCAGGACGAGGCGCCCCTCGGCGTCGGTGTTCGCGATCTCCACGGTGGTGCCGCCGTACAGGCGAAGGACGTCACCGGGCCGGTAGGACGAGGCGCCCACGGCGTTCTCGGCGAGGGGGAGCAGGGCTGTCACGCGGTGCCGGACCCCGGCCGCGGCGGCTCCGAGCACGGTGGCCAGGGCGACCGCCGAGCCAGCCATGTCGGTCTTCATCGCGACCATGGACTCGCGCGGTTTGATCGAGATGCCGCCGGTGTCGTAGGTGATGCCCTTGCCCACCAGGACGACGTGCCGGGGCAGCGCCCCGGAGCGTGCCCCCTCGTGCCGCGGCTCGTACCGCACGGTCACGAGACGAGGCCCCGAGTCCGAGCCCCCACCGACCGCCACCAGCCCCCCGAAGCCGCGGGCCAGGAGCTCCTCAGGGCCGAGGACCTCGACCTCGAGCCCGGCCGCGGTGCCCAGGGCAACGGCCTGATCCGCCATCCACGCCGGGTTCTTGGTCGAGGAGGGCGTGACGGTCAGCACCCGTGCGGTCCACGTGGCCGCGGCCACGTGCCGTGCGGAGTCGATCGCGGACTCGGCGTACCTGCCGAGCAGGACGAGGCTCCGGGCCGCGGCAGGACCCGGCGCCCGACCCGTGACCCGTGGGTGCCGGTAAGCGCCGAGCAGGTACCCCTCGACCAGGGCCCGCACACCGACCGCACCCGCGTCGGCGCCGACGGTGGTGACGACCCGTCCGAGCCCTCGGGTCGCCCGGGCGATCGCCGCCCCTGCGCGGCGCAGCGCCACCGGGGAGCCGTCCCCCAGGCCGACCAGGACCACGCGAGAGGGCAGGTCCGACCACGGCAGGTCCGCCCCGCCCCCGATCGGCCGGGGCAGGGGCAGGACGTGGGCCTCCCCCGCGGTCCCCCGCGCCCCGAGGCGCTCGGCGATCTCAGCGAGGTCGATGCCGTAGCGCACCGCGGCGTCGACGGTCCCGCTGCGAGGCTGCACGCCGTCCTCGCCCTCGGCCGCCGGGGCGACCGGCAGGACCAGGGCGTCGACGTCGGGCTCGGTCAGCAACGTACTCGTCGCGACGACCCCGCGTGCGGCCTCGACACGAGGCAGGTCGGGAGGCCAGGGCGCGATCACGTCGGCCTCGGCCGACCGACGACGGTGGGATCCGGGCACAACGCTCCTTCGACGCTCGGGTACGACCCTCGTGCAGAGGTGGTGCGCTCAGCCCACGACGGAGCCGAGGGCCTCCCCGAGCTCGCGGGCCTCGGTCGCGTTGAGCTCGACGACCAGGCGACCTCCACCCTCGAGGGGGACGCGCATGACGATGCCACGCCCCTCCTTGGTGACCTCGAGCGGCCCGTCACCGGTCCTCGGCTTCATCGCAGCCATCGGTGAATCCTCCCCGTCCGTCCTTGCCCGTCCCCAGTCGGCCTGTTCCGGGCGCCGCTCCGGCACGGGCCGGGCGCCGTCACCGGGCCGCGAGAGGACGGATGTCCGAGATCAGTCTAGTTCACCACGCGGGCTCCTCGGTCTCACGGCGGCCAGCCCGAGGGCGGCACCAGTCGCCAGAGCAGCGCCACCCAGGCGACCTGGGCGACGAGGCCGGCCGCCACGAGGCCTCCCACGGCCAGACGACGCACCCAGGGCCTGCCGAGGTCGAGCACCCCGAGGGCCACCACGGCCGCGACCGGGAACGCCAGGGTGGCGAACCGCACCAGGCTCGTGCCGGGCTCGACGACCACGAGCAGGTAGGCGGCGTAGGCCCCGGTCCACGCGCTGAGCTCGGGGCCCACCCGTCGCGCGGGCCGCGAGGCGAGGGCGAGTCCCACCACCAGGACGAGCCCACCGAGGAGGACCGGGCCGAACCCGCCGAGCAGCCACGTGGCCACGTCGATCCAGGGCAGGACGGGGAGCACCTCCTGCCGAGCTCGCCAGGCCGCCTGGGTGAGCACGTAGGCCTCCCCCTCCCCCGTGGCGAGCCCCACCCACGCAGGCCAGAGGACCCCCGCGAGGACAGCAGCCAGCGCGAGGACCAGCAGCCGCCACCGGTCTCGGGGCGCGAAGCCTCTCACCCCGTCGGGGACCAGGGTGACCGTCCCCGACGCCGGACCGCTCGTCGGCGACCGGTCCGCAGCCCCCTGCGTCGTCCAGGACCGGGCTGCGCGGTACCGCACCAGGGCGTGCACGAGCACGACGGCGAGCACGGGGAGGGCGACGGCGCGGGTCAGGCCCAGGGCCAGCACCACCGGCACCGCGAGCAGGTAGCGGTGGCTCAGCACGCACCAGAGCACCGCGGCGAGGAGCAGCAGAGCAAGAGACTCGGTGTAGGCGACCTGGAGCACGGGAGAGGCCGCCGCGGTGGTGAGGAGCACGACGGCGAGGAGGCCGGCGCTCGCGGCCCTGCCCTCGTCGAGGGCGGGACCGCCGTTCCCCGTGGGCCTCGTCAGGGCCAGGACCACGACCCGGTTCACCACGAGCATCGCCGCAGCACCGATCAGCAGGGCCAGGCTCGGCGCGAGCACCTGCCACGGCAGGCCGGTGAGGGCGGACCCCGTCCGGACCAGGACCGGGAAGAGGGGGAAGAAGGCCCACGCGTTCTGCAGCACCCGGCCGTCCTCGCCCCGAGGCAGCCCTTCGGGGTAACCGTCCTCGGCGATCTGCCGGTACCAGCTCCCGTCCCACATGAGCCCCACGTACTCGAGGTAGGACGGCGCCGCGCCGGTCCACGGGTTCGCGGCCTGGGTCCGGGCGACCAGGGCCAGCACCCCGGCGCTGAGGAGCCGGGCGGCCCCGTGCACCACGAGGACCTGCACCCACCACGGCCAGGCGCTCGGCCGCAGCACCCGTACGGGCCGTCCCGGGGCGGGCGCGACCTGATCGCGCTGCGTCACACCAGACCGCGCACGGCTCGTGCCGGAGGCAGGTCGCCGCGCAGCACCGCGACCATCTCCACGAGCCGACGGGTAGGGCGCACGTCGTGGGTGCGGAACACCGCGGCCCCCTGCCACGCCGCCACGGCCGTCGCGGCGAGGGTGCCCTCGAGCCGCTCCTCGACGGGGAGGTCGAGGGACTCACCGACGAAGTCCTTGCGGCTGAGTGCCATGAGCACCGGGTGCCCGAGGGCGACCAGCCGCTCGGTCCGACGGGTCAGGTGGACCGAGTGCCAGGTGTTCTTGCCGAAGTCGTGGGTCGGGTCGACGAGCACCGAGGCAGGGTCGACCCCTGCGGCGACCGCGCGCGCAGCACCGGCTCCCACCGTCGCGAGGACGTCCTCGAGCACGCCGTCGAGCGGGTCCTCGGCCCGGGGCCCGGCCGGGTAGACGGGCCGGAGCGGATCGGTCCGCGGGGCCAGCCCCCCGGTGTGCGAGCACACGACCCCGACGCCGTGGCGGCCGGCGACCTCGACGAGGCGAGGGTCGTGCCCGGCCCAGGTGTCGTTGAGGAGGTCGGCCCCTGCCACGACGACCTCCTGGGCCACCTCCGCCCGCCAGGTGTCGACGCTGATGGGGAGGTCGCGGAAGGCTGCACGCACCGCCATGACCACCGGCAGCACCCGGTCCACCTCCTCGGCCACCTCCACGGCTGCGCCCCGCCCGGCCCGCACCCCGCCGATGTCGACGAGGTCCGCGCCGTCCTGCACGGCCTGCTCGACGGCACGCAGCGCCGACTCGTCGTCGGCCGAGCGCGCCGCAGGGTAGAAGGAGTCCGGCGTGCGGTTCACCACAGCCATCACCGCGGGCCGGCCCGGGGCGAGGACCCGGCCGCGCAGGC
>NZ_JALPKN010000201.1 GCF_023630195.1 Actinotalea sp. C106
AGCAGGCCGAGCTGCGCACCTGGCCGACGGACCTGCCCGACGGCGCCCTCCCGGCCGTGGTGAGCACCCGGGCCGGCGGGCACACGGTCGAGGCGTACCCGTCGCTCGTGGTCGAGAAGGCGGTGCGGACCTCCGCCGGCTCGGGCGCGACCGGCAAGGGGTCGGGCAGCAAGGGGTCGGGCGGGAAGGGCAACAAGCCAGCACAGGGCCCCCGGCCCGTGGCCCTGCGGGTGCTGGCCGACGCGGCGCAGCAGGCCCGCCAGCACCCTGCGGCGGTGATCGAGCTGCTGCTCACCGAGCTCGCCCTGCCGACGGCACGGATCACCAGCCGGTGGTCGGGCACCCAGTCCCTGACCCTCGCGGCGAGCCCCTACCCGAGCACCGACGCGCTGGTCACCGACCTGCAGCGCGCCGCGGTCGCCGCCCTGGTCGCCGAGACCGACGACCCCGCCACGGTGCGGGACGCCACGACCTACGCGCGGTTGCGCGACCGGCTGCGCGACCGCCTCGAGGACCGCACCGCGCAGGTCGCCGCGGACGTCGCCGTCGTGCTCGGGGCGGCACGCGAGGTCGACGGTGAGATGCGGGGCTCGAGCAGCCTGGCCCTGCTGGGCACGGTGACCGAGGTGCGCGACCAGCTTGCCGAGCTGGTGCACGACGGGTTCGTCAGCGAGGCCGGCGCCCCGCGCCTGCCGCACCTGGCCCGCTACCTGCGGGCCGCGCGGCACCGGCTGACCAAGGCCGCCGAGAACCCGTCCCGCGACGAAGGCCTGGCCTGGCAGGTGCACGAGCTCGCCCAGGCCTACGAGGACGCCGTCGCCGCCGCCCGCGCCGGCGCCCCCGACCCGGGCCGCGAGGCGACCCTGGCCGAGGTCCGCTGGCTGCTCGAGGAGCTCCGGGTGAGCCTGTTCGCCCAGCAGATGGGGACCGCCCAGCCGGTCAGCGCGAAGCGGATCCGGACCGCGCTCGGGGGCTGACCGGGACTCGACCTAGAGTGGCGGGATGTCGTCGAACCCGTCTGCATCGACCCCCGACGCCGGAGCAGGGCCACCGCCCGGGTCCGCGTCGGTCCTCCTGCGCATCGGGGCCATCGCGGCCGTCGTGACGGCCTGCCTCGTCGCCTACTGGTCCCTGGATCTCCTCAGCCTGACCGCGATGGTGCTCCTGCTCGCCTTCATGGGCGTCTTCACGGCGTGGTCGGTGGTGCTCCAGCTCCGTTCGTCGAAGACCGGGGACACGCAGGGGTCGCGCTGAGACCACGCCGGCAACGAGGTCGCGCCGGCACTGAGGTCACGCAGGCACTGAGGTCACGCAGGCACTGAGGTCACGCAGGCACTGAGGTCACGCAGCTCGAGGCAACTGGTCAGCCTGGCGGGCTCGGGTAGGTCAGCTCGACCCTCCGGTTCTGCGCACGCCCACCGGGGTTGTCCCCGCCGTCGACCTCGTTGGGGGCGACCGGGTCCGCGCTGCCGTGGCCCTCGACCGTGAGGACCAGGTCGGGGCGCGCGGTGGCGATGGCGTCGGCGACCGCCTGGGCTCGGCGCTCCGAGAGGGGGAGGTTGATCTCGTCCCCGCCCAACGAGTCGGTGTACCCGTCGACCTGGACCTCGGCGCCCTGCGGCACCACCTGCGCGATCTCGGCGATCGCCGAGGTGGAGGCGGCCGTCAGGTCGGCCTTGCCGAACTCGAAGAGGAGGTCGCTGGTCAACGTCACGACGGTCTCCTCCTCGGTCTCGGTGGTCCGCTCGAGCCCGATCACCGAACCCTCGACGACCAGGGGCAGCACCGCGTCCTGCGCCGAGGCGGACAGGTCGAGCACGGCGTCATCGAGCATCGCCGCCGTGATCTCTGCCTCCTCGAGCCGCTCGAGGTCCGGGTCGGTGGTCGCCGCAGCGGGCGCGACGGTCGCGACGAGCAGCGCCACGGCCAGCCCGGGGGCCGCGAGGCGTCCCCGCATCAGTCGGCCTGCTCCGGGGTGAGGCCTGCGAAGCTCGGCCACTCCTCGGCGACGAGCAGGTCGAAGGACGCGCCCTCGTCCTGCGGCGCCGCGAACACGGCCCAGCCCTCGACGACCGCATGGTTGGGCAGCTCGGTGTAGACCACGTTCGTCGGCGAGACGAGGGCCGTCTGGCCGCACCGCTGGTTGTCGATGGCCCCGCCCTGCCACGAGCCGTCGGTGCACAGGGGCAGGTACTGCTTGAGGTTCACGGTGTCGGTCATCTGCGGCAGCGCGGAGACCCCGAGGTCGTACATGCTGGCGCTCGCGTCGTCGGCGGCCTCGTCGTTGTCCCAGCGCATCGCCCAGCGCAGGGTCATGGTCTCTCCCGACACCTCGAGGGAGCGCACCATCGTGGTCAGGGTGCCGCCAGGGTTGCCGTCACCCTCGCCCTCGGCGCCGGCGTCGAAGGTCTGCTCGGCGAGCACGGCGTCCGTGGTCCCCCGCACCCCGGAGTCCTCGGCTGCGCTGTCGCCGCCGACCTCGTCCTGGCCCTCGTCCGACGCTGCGGCGGAGGTGCTCGTCGGTGCGGGGGTCTCGTCCGCGCTCTCGGCGTCGGTGCAGCCCGCGAGCCCGATCAGCAGCGCGACCGCAGCCGTGGGGAGGAGGAGTCGGTGGCGGGTCACGATGTCAGCTCCGAGGTCAGCAGATCAGGCGGGGGGGGGGGGGGGGGGACACAGAATGCACCACCCGGACACCACCCGTGCACCCGCTCCACCCTGCGGTCAGTGCCCGGCCACTACTCCGCGGGGGTCCGCAGCACGTAGGTGAGGAGTCCGAGGGCGGCCAGCACCATCACCCCGTTGAAGATCAGCGGGGGCCACACGTACGGCACGCCCTGCGCGAGGTTCCGGTAGACCTGCCACCCGATCCCCGCGAGCCCGAGCACCAGGATGACGGTGTTGAGCACCACGACCCGGACCCGCTGCCACCGCTTCATGACCGCCACCGTAGGTGACGCCACGCCGAGGATCGGACGTGGGATGCCCTTGACCCCCTCATGGTGGGTACATTTTGGACATGCTTAGCCATCATCGTCCCCAGACCGGTGACGAGGCTGCGGTCACCGAGGCCCGCCACGCACTCCGGACACCCAGCGCCGCCCCCGACGCCCGCGTGCTCGGCGCCGTGCACCACGGCCTCCTGGCGGTCGACGCCGACGACACCCCGGCCGAGGTGACCGTCGAAGACCCCTTCCCGCAGATGGCCATCCGCCGCCGCGACGGGCGCTGACCAGCACCCGTGCCCGATGCGCTCCCCGCGGGGGTGACCGGTCGTTGCTTCGGCGACGGCGACCCGCTCTACGCCGAGTACCACGACACCGAGTGGGGCCTGCCCGTCCGCGGCGAGCAGGAGCTGTACGAGCGGGTGTGCCTCGAAGCCTTCCAGTCGGGCCTGGCCTGGATCACGATCCTGCGCAAGCGCCCGGCCTTCCGGTCGGCCTTCGCGGCGTTCGACCCCGAGCAGGTCGCCCGCTTCGACGACGACGACGTCGCCCGGCTGCTGGCGGACGCGGGAATCGTGCGGAACCGCGCCAAGATCCACGCGACCATCGCCAATGCCCGCGCCCTGCTCGCGCTGTGGGAGGCCGACCGCACGCTGACCGACCTGATGTGGTCCCACGCCCCCGCGCCCCGCACCCACCGGCTGCAGTCCTTCGCCGACCTCCCCGCCCAGACCGAGGAGTCCCGGGCGATGGCCCGCGAGCTCAAGTCGGTGGGGTTCCGGTTCGTCGGCCCCACGACGGCCTACGCGGCGATGCAGGCCTGCGGGCTCGTCGACGACCACCTGGCCGGGTGCCCGGTGGTCACCGGACAGCTACCCGAGGGCCGCCCTCGCTAGGGTCGGCGCCATGCATCCTCGGGCCACCCCGCACACCTGCGGGCTCCTCGACGTCGGCGGCGGTCAGTCGGTCTACTGGGAGGAGTCGGGGAACCCCCGCGGCATCCCCGCCCTGTACGTCCACGGCGGCCCGGGCGGGGGGCTGGGCGCGGGCGGCTACACGATGAAGCTCGATCCCGAGCGCTTCCGCGTCCTGGCCTTCGAGCAGCGGGGCTGCGGGCGGTCCACGCCGCGGGCCGGCGACGCGGCGCACGACCTCGACGCGAACACCACCGCACGCCTCGTCGCGGACATGGAGCAGCTGCGGCAGGACCGGGGCGTCGAGGCCTGGGTGCTCAACGGCGTCTCCTGGGGATCGACCCTGGCGCTGGCCTACGCCCAGGCCCACCCCGAGCGCACCCTCGGCCTGGTGCTCATGGCCGTGACCACCACGCGCCGCGCCGAGGTCGACTGGATCACCGAGGGCGTGGGCACCCTGTACCCCGAGGCGTGGAACCGGCTCGCCACCCACGCCGAGCTCGCCGACCCCGGGTACCGCCGCGGCCAGGGCCGGCTCGTCGAGGCGTACGCGGCCCTGATGCGCGACCCGGACCCCGCCGTCCGACGGGCCGCCGCGAGCGCGTGGGGCGAGTGGGAGGACACGCACGTGTCCATCGGTGCGGGCGGCCTGCACCGGGACCCGAGCTGGCAGGACGAGGCCTGGGCCGTGCCGTTCGCGACCCTGGTCACCCACTACTGGGCCCACGACGCCTTCCTCGACCCCCCTGTCCTGGACCGTGTCGCCGAGATCGCGCACCTGCCCGCGTGGCTGATCCACGGCCGGCTCGACGTGAGCGGACCGGCGAGCACGCCGTGGCTGCTGCACCAGCGGTGGCCCGCGAGCACCCTGGTGGTGGTCGAGGACGAAGGGCACGGCGGACCGCGCATGGTCCAGGCCTGGTGCGAGGCGAACGACGCCCTCGCTCGCGGGCTGCCCTGAGCGCAGCCTTCAGCCGGCGAGGAGCTCCCGCAGGGCGTCGAGCCTCGCGGACCAGTAGCCCTTGAGGTCGGCCAGCACCTCGCCGTCGGGCAGGCCGTGATGGGTCACGGTGATGCGGGTGCGGCCCTGCGGCAGAGGCTGGAACGAGGTGGTGACGCGGGTGCCGTCGGTCCACGTCCAGCGGATCGTGCGGCTCACCCCGCGCAGCTCGGGGACGACGTCGAGCCAACGCCCGCGGCGCTCCTCCTCGAGGAACCAGGCCTGGCACGCCTCAGGCGCGGCGTCCATCGCCCGGCTGACGCTCGCCTCGAAGGTGCCGTCGGGGCGCTGCCCGGGCGCCCGCAGCCCCCGGGCCTGCTCGTAGGCGACGGTCACGGACTGGGCCCACCAGCCGTCGACGGCGTGCTCGGTGGTCAACCAGCGGGCGATGGCCGCGTGCCCCCAGGTGGGTGCCCCCGCGGCGTCGAGCAGGTCGAACCACTCCGCACGCCCCCGGCCGGTGCGCTCGACCACCGCCCGGTCACCGATCGAGTCGGCCTGCCCGCGCAGCGGGTCCTTGACCACGGTCAGCGCAGCCCTGCGTCGAGCCCGGCCCGCTCGGCGAGGGCGGTGACGATCGCGACGTCGGCGTCGAGCCAGTCCACCGAGAGCCACGCGCCCGGCTCGAGCCAGGTCAGGGCGTCGTGCTCGACGAGGGGCTGGGGATCGCCGTCGGTGCGGGCGGCCCACAGGCGCAGGCGGTACCGCGCGGAGATCGGCCAGGCGCCGTCCTCGGGCCCGGTCAGCTCGGCCCCGAGCTCGATCTCGACACCGAGCTCCTCGCGGATCTCCCGGTGCAGGGCCTCGACCGGGCCCTCACCCGGGTCGACCTTCCCGCCGGGGAACTCCCAGCGGCCCGCCAGGGCGGTGGGCCGGTGGCGACGCGCGGCGAGCAGGCGTCGCGGGGCGTCGAGGTCGTCGACGAGGGCGGCCGCGACCACCAGGA
>NZ_JALPKN010000202.1 GCF_023630195.1 Actinotalea sp. C106
CGACGACGGGTGCGCCCCGTGCGCGTGGACGGCGGCCGGGTGCGCGCGGTCGACGCCGAGCGCGAGGCCGAGCTGACCGTGGCCGTGCACCGGATCGCCACGGTGACCCCCGCCTGAGGGCTGACCGCCCGACCTGCGTACCGCCTGACCCGCTCGACCGCCTGACCTGCCTGACCCGCCCGACCGAGGAGCTCGATGACTAACGGCCCGCTGATCGTGCAGAGCGACAAGACCCTCCTGCTCGAGGTCGACCACGCCGACTCCGACGCCTGCCGTCGGGCGATCGCGCCGTTCGCCGAGCTCGAGCGCGCCCCCGAGCACGTCCACACCTACCGGCTCACCCCGCTGGGCCTGTGGAACGCCCGGGCCGCGGGGCACGACGCCGAGCGGGTGGTCGCGGTGCTGCTCGAGTTCTCGCGCTACCCGGTGCCGCACTCCCTGCTGGTCGACGTCGCCGAGACCATGGCCCGGTACGGCCGCCTCCAGCTGGTCAGCCACCCGACCCACGGCCTGGTGCTGCACGCCCTGGACCGCGCCGTGCTCGAGGAGGTGCTGCGCTCGCGCAAGACCGCGGGCCTGGTCGGCACCCGCCTGGACGACGACGACGTCGTGGTGCACGCGAGCGAGCGCGGCAACCTCAAGCAGGTGCTGCTCAAGCTGGGCTGGCCGGTCGAGGACCTCGCGGGCTACGTCGACGGCGAGGCCCACCCGATCTCCCTCGACGAGGACGGCTGGTCCCTGCGGCCGTACCAGGAGCAGGCGGTCGACAACTTCTTCCACGGCGGGTCCGGCGTCGTCGTCCTGCCCTGCGGGGCCGGCAAGACCCTGGTCGGGGCCGGGGCGATGGCCCGCTCGGGCACCACGACCCTCATCCTCGTGACCAACACGGTCTCGGCGCGGCAGTGGCGCGACGAGCTGCTGCGCCGCACCAGCCTCACCGAGGACGAGATCGGCGAGTACTCGGGCACCCGCAAGGAGGTGCGTCCGGTCACCATCGCGACGTACCAGGTGCTCACCACCCGCCGGAAGGGCGTCTACACCCACCTCGAGCTGCTCGACGCGCGCGACTGGGGCCTGATCCTCTACGACGAGGTCCACCTGCTGCCCGCCCCGATCTTCCGCATGACCGCGGACCTGCAGGCCCGGCGTCGGCTCGGCCTGACCGCGACCCTGGTGCGCGAGGACGGCCGCGAGGACGAGGTCTTCTCCCTCATCGGGCCCAAGCGGTTCGACGCCCCGTGGAAGGACATCGAGGCGCAGGGCTACATCGCCCCGGCCGACTGCGTCGAGGTGAGGCTGACCCTGCCCGAGCGGGACCGGCTCACGTACGCGACCGCCGAGCCCGAGGACAAGTACCGGCTGGCCGCGAGCGCCGCGGGCAAGAACCGGGTGGTCGAGCAGCTGGTCGCCCAGCACCCCGACGACCAGGTCCTCGTCATCGGCCAGTACCTCGACCAGCTGCAGCTGCTCGCGGACCAGCTCGACGCCCCGCTCATCACCGGGCAGACCACCGTCCGCGAGCGCGAGCGGCTGTTCGCGGCCTTCCGCACCGGCGAGGTCAACCGGCTCGTGGTGAGCAAGGTCGCGAACTTCTCGGTGGACCTGCCCGAGGCGACCGTCGCGATCCAGGTGAGCGGGTCCTTCGGGTCTCGGCAGGAGGAGGCCCAGCGCCTCGGCCGGATCATGAGGCCCAAGGCCGACGGGCGCACCGCCCACTTCTACGCCGTGGTCGCGCGGGACACCGTCGACCAGGAGTTCGCCGCGCACCGTCAGCGGTTCCTCGCCGAACAGGGCTACGCCTACCGGATCGTCGACGCCGAGGACCTCACGACCGCCTGAGGGACCGACAGCCACACTCGCGTACAGCGGGGCCCGCCCGGGCTCCCAGCGCGCTCCCAGCCGACGTCCAGGATTCGCGCGCACACTGGGGGCATGACGAGCGCCCCCAGCTCCCCCGAGGCACGCCTCCTCGTGGTCGACGACGAGCCGACGATCCGCGAGCTGCTCACCACCTCGCTGCGGTTCGCGGGCTTCGAGGTGCACGGCGCGGCCGACGGGGCGAGCGCCCTGACCCTCATCCGCGACGTCGAGCCCGACCTCGTCGTCCTGGACGTGATGCTCCCCGACATGGACGGCTTCACCGTCACCCGCCGCATGCGCGAGCAGGGCCGCCGCGTCCCCGTCCTGTTCCTCACCGCGCGGGACGACACCAGCGACAAGGTCACCGGCCTCACCGTCGGCGGGGACGACTACGTGACCAAGCCCTTCTCCCTCGAGGAGGTCGTCGCCCGCATCCGCGCCGTGCTGCGCCGGGCCCGTACCGACGACGCCGCGCAGGACGACGGCGTACTGCGCCTGGCCGACCTCGAGCTCGACGAGGACTCCCACGAGGTGCGCCGGGCCGGCCGCACCATCGACCTCTCCCCCACCGAGTTCGCCCTGCTGCGCTACCTGCTGCTCAACGCCGGACGCGTCCTGTCCAAGGCGCAGATCCTGGACCACGTGTGGCAGTACGACTGGGGCGGTGACGGGAGCATCGTGGAGTCCTACATCTCCTACCTGCGGCGCAAGATCGACCGGACCGGGGGGGACGGGGACGCGCCCCTGGCGCCCCTCATCCACACCAAGCGCGGTGTGGGCTACGTGCTGCGGCTCCCCCCGGGCAGCGCGTGACCACCGCCTGGGGACGTGTGCCGCTGCGCACCCAGCTCACCGCGGTCTTCGCCCTGCTGCTCGTGGTGGGCCTCGGGCTGACCGGGGTTGCCGCCCAGGGCCTGCTCGGGCAGTCCCTGGTCTCGCAGGTCGACGCCCAGCTCGAGAACGCCGCCCCCGCCCTGGTCGAGGAGTTCACCAGCGGCCTGCCGAGCCGCGGCGCGAGCACCGACGGCACCCAGCCCTCCGACTACCACGTCCGGGTGGCCGGCACGGACGGCGTGACCCTCAAGCAGTGGGCGGCCACCGGCGGCACGGCGGCGATCCCGGCGATCCCCCGGCTGACCGCCGAGGAGGTGCTGGGCCTGGACGGGAAGGCCTACACGGTCGAGTCGGCCGCGGGGACGGGACGGTGGCGGGTGCTCTCGCGCCCCCTGGTCTCGGGGGACACCGTCGTCGGCTCGGTCTCGGTGGCCCTGCCCCTGAGGGCGGCCGACGCGACCCTGGCCCGCATGCAGGCCGCCCTGGCGGCGATCGGCGTCGGGGTGGTCAGCCTCGGTGCGGTCGCGGGGTGGTGGGGGGTGCGCCGTGCCCTGCAACCCCTGCGGCAGATCGAGGACACCGCGCAGGCCATCGCCGCCGGGGACCTCACTCGCCGTGTGCCGGACAGCCCCGCGAGCACCGAGGTCGGGCGCCTGGCCGGGGCCCTCAACGTGATGCTCGCCCAGATCGAGCAGGCCTTCACCGACCGGACGGCCTCCGAGGAGCGCATGCGCCGGTTCGTCGCGGACGCGAGCCACGAGCTCCGCACCCCGCTGGCGACGATCCGCGGCTACGGCGAGCTGTACCGGATGGGGGCCCTGCGCGAGCCCGCCGAGGTCGAGACCACCCTGCACCGGATCGAGGACTCCGCGACCCGCATGGGGGTGCTCGTCAACGACCTGCTCCAGCTCGCGCGCCTCGACGAGAAGCGACCCCTGCGCCACGAGGAGGTCGACCTCGCCGTCCTCGCGGGGGACGCCGTCGCGGACCTGCACGCCCTGGACCCCACCCGCAGGGCGAGGCTCGAGCCCGTCGGGGGCAGCGTGGCCGGTGCGGTGGTGCTCGGCGACGACGGGCGGCTGCGCCAGGTCCTGGCGAACCTCGTGGGCAACGTGGTCCAGCACACGCCACCCGGCACACCCGTCGAGCTCGGGGTCGGGCGGGACGGAGACCGCGTGGTGCTCGAGGTGCGCGACCACGGCCCGGGCATCGACGCGGCCCACGCGTCGCGGGTCTTCGAGCGCTTCTACCGGGTGGACGCCTCTCGGGGCCGCGAGACGGGTGGCGCCGGCCTCGGCATGGCCATCGTCGCGGCGATCGTCACCGCCCACGAGGGGACCGTCGACATCGCGCAGACCCCGGGGGGCGGGACGACGGTCCGCGTCACCCTCCCCCCGGCGACGTCCTGACCGGCGGGGCCCCGCCGTCCCCCGTTCGGGTGGTGCTGACCATGGGCGCGCGGGACTACCATGGCGAGTCGTTTCCCCCCGGATGTGAGGCTTGTCGATGGGCGTCCACGACGCACCCCAGTGGCTGATCTCGGCCTTCGTCCGCGCATGCCTGGGCGCCGGCGCGACCGCGACCCCCGAGGAGATCGAGAAGGTCGGCGAGAGCCTCATCGACCGCTGGTCGGAGGAGGGGCGCCACTTCCACAACCTGCGGCACCTGACCGACGTGCTCGCGCGGGTCGACGAGCTCGCCGAGGAGACCCACGAGCCGGACCTGGTGCGCCTGGGCGCCTGGTACCACGGGGCGATCTTCGACGCCGCGGCCATCGCCTCGTACGCGCACCGCGGCGGGGAGGACGAGCAGGCCAGCGCAGCCCTCGCCCGGACCGAGCTGACCGACCTCGGCGTGCCGGCCGCGGGCGTGGACCGTGTAGCCCACCTGGTGACCGTCCTGGCCCGGCACAACCCCGACGCCGAGGACTTCGACTGCGCGGTGCTGTGCGACGCGGACCTCGCGATGCTCGCCTCGGAGCCCCAGCGGTACAAGGCCTACCTCGCTGACGTGCGGGCCGAGTACGCACACCTGCCCGTCGAGGAGTTCGTCCGCGCGCGGATCAAGATCCTGCGCAAGCTCGAAGGGCGTTCGGCGCTGTTCTCGAGCCCGCTGGGCGCCGCGTGGGAGGAGCCTGCTCGGCAGAACCTCGCCGCCGAGCTGCACCGCCTCGAGAAGGAGCTCCGCAAGATCGAGGCGGCCGCCCCACCCCCGGAGGAGTCCACCGAGGCCGGCGCCGACGAGGCCGCCGCGCACGGGATGACCGACACGGCTGCCGGGGCACCCGAGACGGCGCGGAGCAGCGCCCCGGGCTGAGCCCGCGCAGAAGACACCTGGGCTGAGCCCGTCCACAGCTCGGCCACGGCCGTCCCCCTCCCCAGGCCGCCCGGCCCCCCTCTCCTCACGCCCTGACCGCTCCGTAGCCTCGGCCCCCCGAGCAGAGGAGGAGCAGCGATGAGCAGGTACGAGGTCGACAGCGCCCAGGTGGCCGAGGCGAGCGCCGCGGCGCACCGGTCGATGGCCGTGATCCGCACCGAGGTGGGGGCGCTGATGCGCTATCTGACGGACCTGCAGGGGGCGTGGCGCGGCGGGGCGGCGAGCGCCTTCGGCGGCTCGATCACCACCTGGGCGGCGACCGAGCGGCAGGTCGAGGCCAGCCTGGACGAGATCGCCGTGGCGCTCGGCACCGCGGCGCAGCACTACGACGAGGCCGAGCAGCAGGCCTCCCGCCTGTTCCTGCGCTGACGTCTCGCCGACGGCGTCGCACCCGCACGGTGGGTCGCGGCGCCGTCTCTGCGCGTCGGGTGCTTGGATCGACCGGGTGACCGTGCTCCTGGACCCCGCGCTGTGGCCCCGGCACGGCACCGTGTGGGGGCACCTGGTCAGCGATCGGTCCCTCGAGGAGCTGCACGCCTTCGCCGACCGGGCGGGGATCCCGCGACGCGCCTTCGACCTGGACCACTACGACGTGCCCACCGAGCGCTACCCCGAGCTCGAGGCGCTGGGCGCTGAGCGCGTCGGCTCGCGCGAGCTCGTCCGTCGGCTGCCCGCCTCGGGGCTCCGGGTGGCCTCGCGCGACCGGCACGGGCGCTGACG
>NZ_JALPKN010000203.1 GCF_023630195.1 Actinotalea sp. C106
GGGGCCTGCCCGGGCACCGCAAGGCCCGCGCGACCGGGGTCCGGTACCGCGACGCCGAGGGCGCTCACGAGCTCGCGGCCGAGGTCGTCGTCTCGACCGCGGACCTGCACCACACCGAGCGGGACCTGCTGCCGCCGCACCTGCGCAGCCACTCGCGGCGCTGGTGGGACAAGCAGGTGCCCGGCCCCAGCACCGTGATGATCTACCTCGGCGTCGAGGGGGAGCTGCCCGAGCTCGCCCACCACAGCCTGTTCTTCGCCGAGAACTGGGACGAGACCTTCGACCGGATCTTCGCCCCGCGCGACGAGGGCCCCGTCGTCATGCCCGATCCGACCTCGGTCTACGTCTCCCGGGTCACCGCGACCGACCCTGACGCGGCCCCCGCGGGCCACGAGAACGTCGTCGTCCTGGTGCCTGTGCCGCCCGACGAGCGGCTCGGCCGCGGCGGGGTCGACGGCGCAGGGGACCCCTGGGTCGAGAAGGTCGCCGACGCCGCCATCGCCCAGCTGGCCTCCTGGGCAGGCATCCCGGACCTGGCCGAGCGCGTCGTCGTGCGGCGCACCGTGGGACCGGGGGACTGGGCCGGGGACCTCAACTCCTGGCGCGGTACCGCCCTGGGCCCGGCGCACACCCTGCGGCAGAGCGCGATGTTCCGCGCGGGCAACGTCTCGCGGCGCGTCGAAGGTCTCTACCTGGCGGGTGGGTCCGTGATCCCCGGGATCGGGCTGCCCATGTGCCTCATCAGCGCCGAGCTCGTGGTCAAGAGGCTGCGCGGGGACACCTCGACGGGTCCGCTGCCCGAGCCCCTCGCCCCGCCGCGCCGCGCCGTCGCCCCCGGACCGGGCCAGCCTCCGCCGGCGGGGGCCGCATGAGCTTCGCCTACGGCGTCGCGCTCCTGATCTCGATCACGGGGATGGTGGTCCTGGACCACCGGTTCCGGCTCTTCTTCTTCGCCGACGCGCGCCGGGCCGCCGTCGTGCTCGTGGCGGGGGTGCTGTTCTTCGTCGTGTGGGACCTGGTGGGCATCGCGACCGGGGTGTTCTTCCGTGGGGAGACCGAGTTCATGACGGGGATCCAGCTCGCCCCGGAGCTCCCGGTCGAGGAGATCGGCTTCCTCACGCTGCTCTGCTACCTGACGATGAACCTGTACGCCGGGGCCGGGCGCGCGCTCGCCGCCCGCGGGCAGGGCCAGCGGGGCCGGGCCGCGGAGGTGGGTCGGTGACCTATCTCGCGATCAACGCGATCTTCCTGCCCCTCGCCCTGGCCGCGCTCGGGCTCGCGTGGTGGTGGGGCGGGCGTGACGCGGGTGGGGCTGGCACGGTTCGGGCTGGTGCGGGTCGGGTGCGGACCCGGCCGTCGCTGCGGGCCCTGGGCATCGCGGCCGTGGTGCTGCTGGTCATGACCGCGGTCTTCGACAACCTCATGATCCGCTCGGGCCTGGTGGCCTACGACGACGCGGAGCGGATCGGCTGGAGCATCGGCGTGGCCCCCGTCGAGGACTTCGCGTACTCGGTCGCGGCGGTGCTGCTGCTACCCGCGCTGTGGCACCTGCTGGGCCGACGCCGCGGGGAGGGCGAGTCATGACCGAGACGCTCCGGCAGCTGACCCTCAGCTCGCGCCCGTTGAGCTGGGTCAACACCGCGTACCCCTTCGCCGCCGCGTACGTGATGGTCACGCGCGAGGTCGACGTCGCGCTCGTCGTCGGGACCCTGTTCTTCCTCATCCCGTACAACCTGCTGATGTACGGGATCAACGACGTCTTCGACTACGAGTCCGACCTGAAGAACCCGCGCAAGGGCGGGGTCGAGGGGGCGTTGCTCGACCGCCGCCTGCACCGCACCACGCTGCTGGCCGCGACCCTGCTGCCGGTCCCCTTCGTGGTGTGGCTCGTGGCGATCGGGTCGCCCTCCTCCTGGCTGGTGCTCGCGGGGTCGCTCTTCGCGGTGGTCGCCTACTCGGCGCCCCGGCTGCGGTTCAAGGAGCGGCCCGTCCTGGACTCGCTCACCTCGAGCACCCACTTCGCCTCCCCGGCCCTGTACGGCCTGGTCCTCGCCGGGGAGCCGATCGGGCGCGGCACCTGGCTGATCCTCGCGGCCTTCTTCCTGTGGGGAGTGGCGAGCCAGGCCTTCGGCGCCGTGCAGGACGTCAAGGCCGACCGCGAGGGCGGCATCTCCTCGATCGCCACGGTGCTGGGCCCCCGCACCACGGTGCGCTTCGCCCTGGCCTGCTACCTCGCGGCGGGGCTGCTGATGATCGCGGTGCCGTGGCCCGGTCCGCTGGCCGGCCTGCTGGTGCTGCCCTACGTGGTGCTGTGCTGGCCGTACCGCTCGGTCAGCGAGGCCGAGGCGGAGACCGCCAACCGTGGCTGGCGTCAGTTCCTCGGCGCCAACTACGTGGTCGGCTTCCTCGTGACGATGCTCCTCATCTGGACCGCCCTCACCTGAGCCGGACGGAGAGGCAGGTCACGCAGCCCTCGAGCTTCTCGAACTCGGTGACCGGGGTGGTGACGACGGTCAGTCCGCGCGCCCGGAGCAGCTCGGCGGTCTGCGGGGCGTGGGCCGAGAGCAGCACGGTCGTCTCGTCGAGGACGACGACGGCGGTGCCCTCGGCCTCGGGGACGGCGAGGAAGCGGGGGAAGATGCTCGGGTCGTCGACGATCGGCTCGTAGCCGATGACGGTGCCGTCGGGCAGGGCGGTGACCGCCGTCTTGAGGTGCAGGGCCATGGTCAGCGGGACGGTCACCACCGTGCGGCCGAGGGGCTCGACGATCGCGGTGAGCTGGGCGATGCCCTCGTCGTTGGTGCGGCTGCTGCGGCCGACGTAGACCGTGGACCCGACCTTGAGCACGTCCCCGCCCTCGAGGGTGCCCGGGGCGGTGATCTGGTGGACCGTGATCGGTTCGCCCTGCTCGCGGAGGGCCTCGAGGGCGCGGGCCATGCTCTCGACCTCGCCGCGGCGGCTGTCCGCGCCCGGGGAGGTGAGGATCGCGGCGTCGTCCACCATGACGACGACGTCCTCGACGAAGACCCCGTCGGGCTGGTCCTCGGCGGCCTCGATCTGCTGCACCTCCCAGCCGTGGGCGGTGAAGGCCGCGCGGTAGGCGTCCCACTGGGTGCGGGCCAGCGCGGCGTCGACCGGCTGCCGCTCGAGGTGGGTCAGCTCACCGTCCTCAAGCTGCCCCGACGGAGGCCGAACCAAGATCCGAGGTCGCGTCGTCATGGACCCATCCTGGCCCACCCACCTCGTTGAGATGTCACTCTCGGGCGCATCGCCATCGCCGCGAAGCGCCAAGAAGTGACATCTCGACGCTGGCGGGTGATGCGGGCGCAGGGGAGCGGCACTGCCGGGTCGCGGGACTAGCCCCCTGGCTCCACGCGACCCGACAGTGCCCTAAGTCCTCAGCCAGCATCCCCCGAGCCGACGAGGACGTCCACGGGCGCGGGGCCGGTGAGCCCCGCGCCCTCGACGGTGACGACGTGCGAGAAGCCCCCCAGCTTCTTCCGCAGACGTCGCACCTGCCCATCGAGGGCGCGCGACGACGGGGCGTGCGCGCCCAGGGCTCGTGACGGCTCGCGGTGGCTCGCCGGCGAACCGGCGGTCACGGCGGAGTCAACACGAGTCATGACAGGAGTGTGACCGGCACGACGCCCGGCCACCAAGGTCGAACGGGGCTGATCTCACATGGTGGACGGTTCTCACCCGGTTGGGTGTGCCCCGGCAGGACAAAACGTCAGCAAGCGGACGCGGTCACACCAGGCCGTAGAGGCGGTCCCCGGCGTCGCCCAGCCCGGGCACGATGTAGGCCTTCTCGTTGAGCCGCTCGTCGACGGCGGCCACGACGATGTTGACGTCGGCCCGGTCGCCCACGTGCTCCTCGACCAGGGCCAGGCCCTCGGGGGCCGCGAGCAGGCAGATGCAGGTCACGTCCCGCGCACCGCGCTCGAAGAGGTAGTCGATGCTCGCGATGAGCGTGCCGCCCGTGGCGAGCATCGGGTCCAGGACGAAGCACTGGCGGCCCGAGAGGTCCTCCGGCAGACGGTTGGCGTAGGTGATGGCCTGCAGGGTCTCCTCGTCGCGCTGGAGCCCCAGGAATCCGACCTCGGCCGTGGGGAGCAGGCGGGTCATGCCCTCGAGCATCCCGAGCCCGGCCCGCAGGATCGGCACCACGAGGGGGCGCGGGTCGGCGAGGTGGGTGCCCGTGGTCACGGCCACGGGGGTCTGCACCTCGATCTGGACCGTGTGGACCTCCCGCGTGGCCTCGTAGGCGAGGAGCGTGACGAGCTCCTCGACCAGCTGGCGGAAGACCGGGGAGGGGGTGTCCTTGTCCCTCAGGACGGACAGCTTGTGGGCGACGAGCGGGTGGTCGGCGACGTGCAGGCGCATGGGTGCACCGTACCGGCTGCGCGGCGCGCGAGGATGGGCCCATGAAGGTGTCCGACGCCGATCTGGCGCACATGCGTGTGGCCCTCACCGAGGCCCGGGCCTGCCTGGGGACCGGAGACGTGCCCGTGGGGGCCGTCGTGATCGGGCCGGAGGGCGACGTCGTCGGGCGGGGACGGAACCGGCGCGAGGCCGTGGGGGACCCGACCGCCCATGCCGAGGTGCTGGCCCTGCGTGAGGCGGCCGAGCGGCTGGGCCGGTGGCGGCTGGACGACTGCACGCTGGTGGTGACCCTCGAGCCCTGCGCGATGTGTGCCGGTGCGGTGGTGCTGGCCCGGGTCGAGCGGCTCGTGCTGGGCGCCTGGGACCCCAAGGCGGGCGCGACGGGCTCGGTCCACGACCTGGTCCGGGATCGGCGTCTCAACCACCAGGTCGAGGTGCTCGGCGGCGTCCTCGAGCAGGACTGCGCCACCCTCCTGCGCGAGTTCTTCGCCCCCCACCGCTGATCCCGCTCACGAGCTCGGGGGGCTAGAGGTGGGCGGCTAGTGCGCGGAGGGTGGGGGTGGTGCCGGCCTCGAGGCGGAGGTCGGCGAGGTGGTCGCTGCGGGTCGGACCGCGGTTGATGATCACCACGGGATGGCCGGCCCGGGAGGCCTGCGTGACGAACCGGCGGCCCGAGAGCACCGTGAGGGAGGTCCCGGCGACGACGAGGGCCTCGGCCTCGTCCACCAGGGCCGTCGCGCGGGCCACCCGCTCCTTGGGCACGTTCTCGCCGAAGTAGACGATCTCCGGCTTGAGCAGCCCGCCGCACACCTCGCAGTCCGCGACCACGAACCCCTCGGTCGACTCGACCACCGCGTCGGCGTCCGGCGCGATCTCGACGTCGGCCACCGCCCCGACCGCCTCGGCGAAGCCCGGGTTGAGGGCCTCGAGCCGCACCGCGAGCTCGTCCCGGCTGACCCGGGTGCCGCAGCTCAGGCAGATCACGTCGGCGTAGGTGCCGTGCAGGTCGATCACCGTGCGGCTGCCCGCGAGCTGGTGCAGCCGGTCCACGTTCTGCGTGATCACCCCGACGACGGCGCCCCGCCCCTCCATCGCGGCGATCGCCTCGTGGCCGGGGTTGGGTCGGGTGCGGTGCACGTGCCGCCAGCCCACGTGGTTGCGGGCCCAGTAGGTGCGCCGGAAGGCGGCGTCGCCCACGAACTGCTGATACGTCATGGGGGTGCGCGGCGGGGAGTCCGGCCCGCGGTAGTCGGGGATGCCCGAGTCCGTCGAGATCCCCGCGCCCGTGAGCACCACGAAAGGCCGGCCGGCGAGCAGCTCCCCGGCGCGCTCGAGCTGCTGCGCGTCCGGGGCGGCGTCAGGCGGGGGGATCGGGCCGCTGGGG
>NZ_JALPKN010000204.1 GCF_023630195.1 Actinotalea sp. C106
TCCGACTTGCGCCCTGCCCGCCCCCCCGACCACCGCGGCGGGCGAGGCCACCGAGACGGGCGAGGCCGCCGAGCGCCGCGCCGTCCGGGGGTGGCGCAGCTTCGTCACGGCCCAGATCCCCTCGGCCACCGTCGCCGTGACCATCGGGGGCCACCGGCGCACCGTGACGACCGACCGCGGCGGGTACGTCGACGCCGTGCTCGAGGCGGACCTCGACCCTGGCTGGCACCGCGTGACGCTCTCGGCGGGCGGCGGCGAGGTGGAGGCGCCCGTCCTGATCATCGGGGCCGAGCAGCGCACCGCGCTGCTGAGCGACATCGACGACACCGTCATGGTCACCGCCCTCCCTCGTCCCCTCCTCGCGGCCTGGAACAGCCTCGTCCTCCACGAGAGCGCGCGTCGGGTGGTGCCAGGGATGGCGCAGCTCTACCGACGTTGGCACGCGGCGAACCCGGGCGCACCGACCTTCTACCTCTCGACGGGCGCCTGGAACGTGGCCCCGGCCCTGCGGCGCTTCCTGCAGCGGTCGGGGTACCCGGCGGGACCGCTGCTCCTCACGGACTGGGGACCCACCAACTCGGGCTGGTTCCGCTCCGGGTCGGAGCACAAGGTGCAGGCCCTGCGCCGGCTCATGGTCGAGCTGCCGCAGGTGCGCTGGGTCCTGGTCGGGGACGACGGGCAGCGCGACCCGGTGGTGTACCGGCAGATCGCCGAGGAGCACCCGGGCCGGGTGGACGTCATCGCTCTGCGTCAGCTCACCCCGGCCGAGCAGGTCCTCGCCCACGGCACACCGGTGCCGACGGACCAGACCGAGCCTCGATCAGCCCCGGGCGGCGCGATGGTCGTCCAGGGCGGCGACGGCAACGCCCTCGCGCTGCGGCTCATCGACGCCGACCTGCTCCAGGTGCAGCACCGCACCGACCGCGGGTGAGGCACCGCTGAACGGTGCGCCCGCCGACGGGTGCGCTCAGCGGGCGACCTCAGCGGCGATGGCGCTGGCGAAGGCGTCGACGTCCTGAGCGGTCGTGTCGAAGGAGCACATCCACCGCACCTCCCCCGTGAAGGGGTCCCAGTCGTAGAAGCGGAACCGCTCGCGCAGCCGGTCGGCGACCCCGGCCGGCAGGACGGCGAAGACGGCGTTGGCCTCGACGGGCCGGACCACCTCCACGCCCTCGACCTCGGCGACGGCGTCCCGCAGCCGACGCGCCATCGCGTTGGCGTGCGCCGCCGAGCGCAACCACAGGTCGCCCTCGAGCAGGGCGAGGAGCTGTGCCGAGACGAATCGCATCTTCGAGCCGAGCTGCATGTTCATCTTGCGCAGGTACGTCAGCCCGACCGAGGCAGCAGGGTCGATGACCACCACGGCCTCCGCACCGAGCAGTCCGTTCTTGGTGCCCCCGAAGGAGAGCAGGTCCACGCCCACGTCGCTCGTCAGGGCGCGGAGCGGCAGGTCGCGGCTCGCGGCGGCGTTGGCCAGACGGGCGCCGTCCATGTGCACCCGCATGCCCAGCCCGTGGGCGTGCTCGCACAGCGCCCGGATCTCCTCGGGGCCGTAGCAGGTGCCGAGCTCGGTGCTCTGGGTCAGGGAGACGACGAGGGGCTGGGCGCGATGCTCGTCGCCCCGTCCCCGCGCCTGGCGGTCCACGAGCTCGGGGGTCAGTCGACCGTCAGGGGTCGGCACGGTCAGGAGCTTGATGCCACCGACCCGCTCGGGGGCGGCGTTCTCATCGGTGTTGATGTGAGCGGTCTCGCTGCAGATCACGGCACCCCACCGAGGCAGCATCGACTGCAGGGCGAGGACGTTGGCGCCCGTGCCGTTGAACACGGGGAAGACCTCGACCTCGCGACCTAGGTGGTGGGCCATGACCTCGTGGAGCCTCGCGGTGTAGCGGTCCGCGCCGTAGGCGGACTCGTGCCCGCCGTTCACCGTGCTGAGGGCCGCGAGCACCTCGGGGTGCGCGCCCGCGTAGTTGTCCGAGGCGAAGCCGCGGCGGTCCGGGTCGTGCAGGAGGGGGACGGCGCTCTCGATCACGCGCGTCATCCTCTCACCAGCCGGAGGGGAGCCCGGCCCGGCCGGCGTCGCCCAGCCTGACCACGCCGCCCAGCCTGACCAGGTCGCCCAGCCTGACCAGGCCGCCCGGCCGTGCACGGCCAGGCGACCGTGGCGTGCGTACAGTTCTCCCGAGATGACAGCAGACGACCGTGGCCCGCAGGCCGCCTCCGCCGAGCCGCTCCCCCGCGAGAACGACCCTGCTGGGGTCGACGCCTCCGGGATCGACCCCGCCGAGCTCGCCCGAGCACTCGAGGTGCTGCGCCACGCCGAGGCCCTCGACCCCAGCCACCCCGACGCCCTGCAGCTGCGGCGTGCGACGGCCCGCCTCTTCAAGGCCGTCAAGAAGCAACGCCGCCTGAACCGTCGGGCGGCGATCCAGGCGGCCGACGAGGCGGTCGTCGCGGCCACCGCGACGGGATCGCCTCGCAGGATCGACGACGAGACGGCGGGGCTGCCCCTGGTCTCGACCGCACGTGGGGCGAGCGCCGGCAGCCTGCAGCGTGCGCGCCCTTGCTACGTGTGCAAGGAGCCCTACAGCCAGGTCGACGCGTTCTACCACCAGCTGTGCCCGGACTGCGCCGCGATGCATCACGAGAAGCGTGAGGCGCGGACCGACCTGACAGGACGCAGGGCCCTGCTGACCGGTGGGCGCGCCAAGATCGGGATGTACATCGCCCTGCGCCTCCTGCGAGACGGAGCCAGCACGACGATCACCACCCGCTTCCCGCGGGACGCGGTGCGTCGCTTCCGCGCCATGCCCGACGCCGACGAGTGGATCGACAGGCTGACCGTCGTCGGTCTGGACCTGCGCGATCCGGCGCAGGTGGTGGCCCTGGCGGACGAGGTGGCCTCGGCGGGCCCGCTGGACGTGCTGATCAACAACGCGGCCCAGACCGTCCGCCGCTCCGCCGGTTCTTACGCACCCCTCGTCGCGGCCGAGGAGGCCGACCTGCCTGATGGCCCCCTGCCGCACCTGATCACCTTCGAGCATGCGAGCGACGCCCACCCTGCGGCCCTCGTGGGCTCGGTCGGGAACGGGGCCGTCGGCCACGACGAGTCCGGCCAGCTCGTCGGTCGCGCGCAACGGCTCACCGCGGAGGCGCTCCAGGCCGGGTCCTCCTCCCTCACCCGCCTGGCCCAGGGGGACGCGATCGACGCCGGGGGCCTGGTCCCGGACACGGCTCGGACGAACAGCTGGGTCGCGACCGTCGACCAGGTCGACGCCCTCGAGATGCTCGAGGTCCAGCTGTGCAACGCGACAGCCCCCTTCATCCTCGTCAGCCGCCTGAGGCGTGCGATGGCCGCCTCGCCCGCGCGGCGGACCTACGTGGTCAACGTCTCGGCCATGGAAGGGGTCTTCTCCCGGGGCTACAAGGGCCCGGGCCACCCGCACACCAACATGGCCAAGGCCGCGGTGAACATGCTGACCCGGACGAGCGCCACCGAGCTCGCGGACGACGGCATCCTCATGACGAGCGTCGACACCGGGTGGATCACCGACGAACGGCCGCACCCGACCAAGGTCCGCCTCGCCGAGGAGGGCTTCCACGCCCCGTTGGATCTCGTGGACGGCGCCGCCCGGGTGTACGACCCGATCGTCCGAGGAGAGGCCGGGGAGGATCTCTACGGCGTCTTCCTCAAGGACTACAAGCCATCTGGCTGGTAGTACTGCGCACAAGGCCCGGTGCTGTGGTCCTCCTCACCGTCCCTGGCCCGACCGTGGCGGCCGATGCGCCCTAGACTGGGGCCTTCCCTGTGGAGTTTGTCGCTTCCCCTGTGTGTAATCGTCCGCGTCCTCGACGTCGACGGCTGTGTGCAGCCGGTGCCTGGCACCGGCCGATCTCGAAGGTTCGGGACGGCGACCCGTGGGCCCTCGTGGCCCAGCCGCTCCCCCCGACGATCGACTGGACATCCTCATGCCCTCTGCTGCGCCCAGCACGCCCGCGACCGACTCCCCCGAGGCCGAGCGCGAGCTCGACCTCGTCGACCTCGGGCTGCCCGAGCCCGTGCTGCGTGCGGTGCTCGACCTCGGCTTCACCCGCCCGACCCCCATCCAGGCCGCGGCGGTCCCCGCCCTCCTGGCTGGTCGGGACATCACCGGCGTCGCCCAGACGGGGACCGGCAAGACCGCGGCCTTCGGTCTGCCGCTCCTCGCCGCCGTCGACCCGACGCTCGGCCAGGTCCAGGCCCTCGTGCTCACCCCGACCCGCGAGCTGGCCATGCAGGTCGCCGAGGCCCTCGAGACCTTCGCCAAGCACCTCCCCGGCCTGACCGTGGTCCCCGTGTACGGCGGATCCCCCTTCCTGCCTCAGCAGCGTGCCCTGGCCCGGGGCGCCCAAGTCGTGGTCGGCACCCCCGGCCGTGTGATCGACCACCTCGAGCGCCGCACCCTGCGCCTCGACGCGATCCGCTTCCTCGTCCTGGACGAGGCCGACGAGATGCTGCGCATGGGCTTCGCGGAGGACGTCGAGAAGATCTTCGGCGCTGCGCCGCGTGAGGGGCGCCAGGTCGCGCTCTTCTCGGCCACGATGCCGCCGCCGATCGTGCGGGTCGCCGCCCAGCACCTCAACAACCCCGTCCAGATCGCCACCTCACGGCAGTCCTCGACCGTGACGAACGTGCGGCAGCGCTACGCCGTCGTCCCGTTCCGGCACAAGATCGGCGCCCTGACCAGGGTGCTCTCGACCTCGGACGCCGACGCGGCCATCGTCTTCACCCGGACCCGGGGTGCGGCCGAGGAGGTCGGCACCGCACTGGTCGCCAAGGGCATCTCGGCGGCGACCATCTCGGGCGACGTCGCCCAGAAGGACCGCGAGAAGATCGTCGAGCGGCTGCGGGCCGGGGCCCTGGACGTGCTGGTGGCCACGGACGTGGCCGCACGCGGCCTGGACGTCGAGCGCATCGGGCTCGTCGTGAACTTCGACGTGCCGGGTGAGCCCGAGGCCTACGTGCACCGCATCGGCCGCACCGGCCGCGCGGGTCGTACCGGCGAGGCGTTGACCTTCGTGACCCCCAACGAGCAGGGTCGCCTGCGGGCGATCGAGCGCACGACGCGTCAGCGGCTCGAGGAGATCACCGTCCCCTCCCCCGCCGAGGTGTCCGCGCACCGGGTTGCCAAGCTCCTCGGCCGGTCGAGCGACCGGCACACCGCCGGTCGGCTCGAGATGTACCGCGAGCAGATCACCGCGCACCTCGCCGAGACCGGCATGGACCCGATCGACCTGGCAGCCGTCCTGGCTGCCCTCGCCGTCGGTGACGAGGGTCCGGGGTCGCGCGAGGAGATCGAGCCCTCGCCGCTCCAAGCCGGACGCGGAGCCGCCCAGGCGGAGGACGGTCGCATCTCCTTCACGAGCGAGGAGCGAGCCCGCACGGCCGTGCGCAAGGCAGCGACCGGCATCCGGTACCGCATCGCCGTCGGCCACACCCACGGCGCACGTCCCGAGGCGATCGTCGGCGCCATCACGGGCGAGGGTGGCCTCACGGGCAAGGACCTGGGGAAGATCGACATCTTCGCCACCTTCAGCCTGGTCGACATCAGCACCGAGATGACCCCCGAGGTCCTCCGCCGCATCGGTGGCGCACGGGTCGCAGGGCGCCCCCTGCGCATCGCGGTCGACCAGGGGCCGCGGCAGCGGACCGCGGCGCGGACCACCGCGCACCAGGGCACCCACCACCGCCCGGCCGGATCCGGGCCCCGTCGGGACCGCGGTCGG
>NZ_JALPKN010000205.1 GCF_023630195.1 Actinotalea sp. C106
CGGTGGCTGCTGGTGCGGCGACCGCGGTCTGCGCCGCCGGGGCGGCTCCTCCGTCGGCCTCGGCCGACGCGGCCGAGCTGCCGAGCGGGGCCTGGGAGTCGATCCCGGTGCCGCTCCCGGCGACCTCCTCCTCGTCGTCGGGCTTGGGGCCCCAGAAGGCGGTGCCCCAGATCTTCAGCATCGAGATCAGGGTGACGAGGCTGACCGCCACCGCGGTCGCGACCACGGCCCACTGCTGGGCGTCGACCGCAGCGGTGACCAGGGTCAGCTTGGCGACGAAGCCTGAGAAGGGTGGCAGCCCCGCGAGGGAGAGGGCCGCTCCGAGGAAGGCCGCCGCCAGGATCGGCTCGCGCCGCGCGATCGACCCGAGCCGGTCGAGACGGCTGTGCCCGTAGGCGTGCTCGATCGCCCCGGTCGAGAGGAACAGCGAGGCCTTCACGATCATGTGGTGGATCAGGTAGAAGATCCCGGCCATGAGACCCAGGGGGGTGAAGAGCGCGACCCCCAGCAGGATGTAGCCGATCTGGCTGACCATGTGGAACACGAGGATGGACCGCGTGGTGTCCTGACCCACGGCCCCCATGACCCCGATGACCATCGTGGCGCTGAAGACCACCAGGCCGATCCACAGGTACCGCGAGTCGCCGTCGAAGACCACCGCGTAGATCCGGTAGATCCCGTAGATCGCGACCTTGGTGTGCAGCCCTGAGAACAGCGCGGTGACGGCCGGGGAGGTCGCGGGGTAGGCCCGGGTGAGCCATCCGTGGACAGGGACGACGGCGGCCTTGACCGACAGGGCCATCAGGCAGACCCCGGCGGCGGCGGCCACCAGGGGGGACTCGTGCGCGGCCCCGGCGAGCTCGGCGAGGTTCACCGTGCCGGCGACCCCGTAGATGAGGCCGACCCCCGCGAGGAAGATCGTCGACGTCAGCAGGTTGACCGCGACGTAGAGGCGGCCGGCGGTGAGCCGGGTGAATCCGCCCGTCATCGCGAGGAGCCCGTACGAGGGCAGCAGCATGACCTCGATGAAGACGAAGAGGTTGAACAGGTCACCGGTCATCAGCGCGCCGTAGACCCCGGCGCTGAGCACGAGGACCAGCACGGGGAAGTACCGGGCGCGGACGGTGCCCACGGCGATCGCGAAGGCCGAGGCGACCAGGGTGAGCAGGGCCGTCGTCGTGAGCATCAGCGCGGTGAACACGTCGGCGACGAAGGGGATCGCGATGCCGTTCGGCCAGAGGCTGATGTTGTGGGCCAGGACCGTGCCGTCGGCCGTCTCGGCGATCATCAGCCCCCCCGCGGCGAGGGCACCGACGCTCGGCAGGACCATCAGCCAACGACGGGCGGCGGGGGAGTCCTCGAGCGCCACGAGCAGGGCCGCCACGAGCAGCGGCACCGCGACGATCAGCGGGAGCAGGGCCGCGTTCATGAGGGGTCCTCGGTGTCGTCGTCGCTGCGCGCCACGGCCAGGGTCAGCATGTAGATCGTGATCGCGAAGGCGATGACGATGGCCGTCAGCACGAAGGCCTGCGGGAGCGGGTCCGCGGCGGTGGCGGGGTCGGCCGTGTCCATGAGCGGGGCGTCACGGCGCGAGGTGACCCCGGCGGACATGAGCAGCAGGTTCACGGCGTGGCTCAGCATGATGAAGCCGAGCACGATGCGGATCATCCCGCGCTGCAGCAGCATGAACACGCCGCCGGCCACGAGGATGCCGATGCTCAGGGCGAGGGTCATCGTCGGCCTCCCTTCGGCGACGCGAGGTCCGGCTCGGCGGCCGTCCCCTCGTCGATCTCGTCGTTGGTCTCGTCCTCGGCGTCCGGGTCGTCCTCGTCGGTGCTCTCGGCCCAGGGGCCGAGGGGCTCCTCGGCGTGGATGTCGTCCTCGGTCCCGAGCCGGTTGAGGGCCGTGAGCAGCACGCCGATGACGGCGAGGTAGACACCCACGTCGAAGACGAGCGCGGTGGTGAAGTGGTAGTAGCCGTCACCGGGCAGCGGGATGTCGAGGTGCAGCGGGCGCAGGAACGAGCCCTCGAGGTACCCGAGGATGCCCGACGCCCCGGCGACGGCGATCCCCGCGGCGATGAGCCGTGGGTAGGGCAGCCTGATGCGGGCGCGGGCAGCGGCGGGGGCGGCGAGGTACGCCAGTGCGAACCCGGCACCGCCGACGAGCGCCGCGATGAACCCGCCGCCGGGGGCCGAGTGGCCCCGGAGCAGCAGGTACAGGGACAGGAGCGCGAGCACCGGACCGAGCCCCCGGGCCACGGTCCGCATGATCAGGGAGTTCTCCCGGGCGGAGAACACCACGTTCTGCGCGAAGCCCGCGACCTTCTCGGGCAGGCGGCCGTGGTTGAGCCGGGCGGACTCGAGCACCCCGATGATGATCAGCCCGGTGACCCCGAGCACGGTGAGCTCACCGAGGGTGTCCAGGGCACGGAAGTCGACCAGGATCGTGTTGACGACGTTGGTGCCGCCCGTGTCCTCCTCGGCGTTGCGCAGGAAGTACTCCGAGGCCGGGGACATCTCTCGGCGGCCGGTCAGGGAGAAGGCCGCGAGGCCTGCCGCCACGCCCATGATGACGGCGACCACCCCGGCCCCCAGGCGCCGTGCGCGGGGGGTGGGGTGGAAGGTGCGGGGGAGCCGGCGCAGCACGAGCACCGCGACCACCACGGTGAGGATCTCGACCAGCAGCTGGGTCAGGGCGAGGTCGAAGCCACCGAGCAGCAGGAACCACAGCGCGACCGCGAAGCCTGCGACGCCGACCAGCGCCACGGCGGCGAGCCGCGACCGGGTGACGACGACCGCCGTGACGGCGACCAGGATCAGCGCGACGAGGAGCCAGTCCGTAGGACGCGTGGTCGGCTCCGGCTGGGCGGGGACCTCAGGACGGCCGAGGGTCACCGCGATGGCGGTACCCCCGAGGGTCAGCAGGATGGCCGCGAGGTAGGGCGCCGGGGCGTTCGACGCGGTCAGACGTCCGATGCGGACACCTGCGGCGATCACGCCGCGGTAGGCCCCCTCGAAGACCTGCGTGCCCTGCACGGGGACGAGCTGACGGTCCAGGACGCGGTCCACGGCGACCCGCTGCCAGGCGAGCACGGCCCCGAGGCCGATGACGATCGCCGAGAGCAGCAGCGGCAGGTTGAACCCGTGCCACAGGGCCAGGTGGCTCTCGTGCGCGGTCCCCGTCGTGTCCAGCACGAGGCGGTCCACGAGGGGGTCGAGCACGGGCAGGGCGAAGGCCAGGACCAGGCCGCTCAGGGCCGTCACGGCGGGCGCCAGGAGGTAGCTGGGGCCGGCCTCGCCGTGCTTGGCGGTGCCGGGGGTCCCGCCGAAGGCCCCGTAGACCATCCGGAACGAGTACGCGAAGGTCAGGGCGGAGGCCGCGACGGCGCCGAGGGCGACCAGCACGCCGACCCAGGGCTCGCCGGGGAGCCCGAGCATCGCGTCGAGGATCGCCTCCTTGCTGACGAAGCCCAGCAGCGGCGGTATGCCCGCCATGGAGAGCGCGGCGATGGTCATCAGGGTGGCCGTGGCAGGCATCGCCCGCCAGAGCCCCGGCAGCTGGCGGATGTCCCGCGTGCCGTTCCGGGTGTCGACGACGCCCATGAGCATGAAGAGCGAGGCCTTGAACAGCGCGTGGGCCAGGGTGTGCACCCCGGCGGCCGCCAGGGCGTAGGGGGTGCCGACGCCGATGATCGCGACGAGCAGGCCGAGCTGACTCACCGTCGAGTAGGCCAGGAGCTCCTTGAGGTCCGTGCGCTGCAGGGCGAACAGGGCCCCGATGAAGGCGGTCACCAGGCCCGTGCCGATGAGCAGCACGTTCCACAGCGGGAAGTCCCCGAAGACCGGGGTGAATCGCATGAGCAGGTAGATGCCCGCCTTGACCATGGTCGCGGCGTGCAGGTAGGTGCTGACGGGTGTGCTCGCGGCCATCGCGTCGGGCAGCCAGTAGTGGAAGGGGAACTGGGCCGACTTGGTGAAGGCCGCCAGGATCACCAGCAGCGCCACCGCGACCGACCAGCCCGGGCTGGCCTGCCAGTCGGTCACGGCGAGGATCGTCGACAGGCGGCTCGTGCCCGCGTTCACCATGAGCATCACGACGGCGGCGAGCAGGGCCAGCCCGCCCAGCCCCGTGAGGATGAAGGTGCGCACCGCGGGCCGGTTCGCCGACTCCCCCGAGAGGCCGATGAGCAGGAAGGAGCAGATCGTCGTGAGCTCCCAGAACACGAACATCACGACGACGTCGTCCGCGAGCACCAGGCCCAGCATCGCGACCGCGAAGGCCGTCATGAGCGCGTAGAAGCCGGTGCGTCGGCCGGGCGGGAAGTACCGCGTCGAGTAGGCCATGACCAGAGCGCCCACGCCCAGGACGAGCATCGCGAAGAGCCACGACGTGCCGTCGAGACGCAGGTGCAGCCCGACGTCGATGGTCGGCATCCACGGGACGAAGAACTCGAGGGTCTCGCCGCGGCCGAGGACGGCCGGGCCCTGGGCCCCGACCACGGCGGCCAGCGTGCCGAAGACCCCGGCGAGGACCCAGCCGGCGTTGCGGCCCAGGCCGCGGTCGAGCAGCGGCGTCGCGGCGACGGCGACGACCAGCACGCCCAGGAGGACAGGGAGGATCACGCGTCACCCCCGCCCACGGGCGTGGGCCGAGTGCTGGAGACCGGGGAGGCCGCTGCGGTGGTACGCAGGGCGGGGACGTCGGCCGAGAGACACAGGCGTGCGCCAGTCACGTGGACTCCAAGAGGGCAGGGGGGAAGGACTGCCGACCAGTCTTCCCGGCGCACCGCCCACCAGGGTAGGCGAACTCGGCGGGCGCCGCGTCACGAGGGGCCGGACGGGGTCCCGCCGTGCGGGTCGAGGTCGGTCGTGGGTGCCACCTCGCCGGGCCGGGACGGCTCGGCGATCACCTCGACGCCGGGCCGGTCGCGCGGAGGGTCGAAGCGGTAGCCGACGTTGCGGACGGTCCCGATCAGCTGCTCGTGCTCGGGACCGAGCTTGGCGCGCAGGCGCCGCACGTGGACGTCGACCGTCCGTGTGCCGCCGAAGTAGTCGTACCCCCAGACCTCCTGCAGCAGCTGCGCGCGGGTGAACACCCGACCCGGGTGCTGCGCGAGGTACTTGAGGAGCTCGAACTCCTTGTAGGTGAGGTCCAGGGGGCGGCCGCGCAGGCGCGCCGTGTACCCACCCGCGTCGATCGTCAGCTCACCGCTCGAGATCTCCTCGACGTCCACGACGGGGTGCTCCTCCGAGGAGCGCTCCATCGCGAGCCGCAGCCGTGCCTCGACCTCGGCCGGGGAGGCGTCCTCGAGGAGCATGTCCGTCGCTCCCCACTCGGCCGTGACGACGGTGAGCCCGCCCTCGGTCAGCACGAGGACCAGCGGGACGCTCAGCCCGGTGGCGCGCAGCAGCCGACAGGTCGAGCGGGCGGCCGCGAGGTCACGCCGTGCGTCGAGCAGCAGCACGTCGGAGTCGGGCGCGTCGAGCAGGGCCGACGGCTCGACCGGGAGCACTCGGACCCGGTGTCCGAGCAGCCCGAGGGCGGGGAGCACCTGGGCGGAGCCCCCAGCGCTGGGTGTGAGCAGCAAAAGGTCTGCCACGGGGGTTGCCTCCTGCGGATGACGTGGGGGTAAAGGTACCGCCGTCGGCCCGCGGCGGTGACCAGGCGCCGATCTGCGAGACTCTCCACCGTGCTCAGCCCCGTCCTCGCCGTGCCCGCCGCCGCCGTGCGCCGCCTCCGCCGCCCCGACCCGGCCCCCCGG
>NZ_JALPKN010000206.1 GCF_023630195.1 Actinotalea sp. C106
GGTCGGCGTGCGGCGTCGCCGCGCGGCGGGGGCGTCGTCGGCCCTCGGGGCCGCGGGGGCATCGGCCGCTGGCGCCTCCGTGGGCTCGCTCATGTCTCTCCTCTGCGTCACGCCGGACCGGGCGGACGGTGCAGCGCGGTTGCGCGTACGGTGACCACTACGCTAGTTGACGAACGGCGGGCACGGATCGTGCCCGCAGCCCGCCTGCCCTGGAGACGGACCGTGCCCGAGTCGAAGTCGCGCAAGAAGCCCAGCTACGAGCCGCCCCCCTCGGGCAAGGCCAGTCAGGCGAACCCGGCCTGGCTCGTACCCACGATGCTCACTCTCCTGCTGGTGGGCCTCGCCTGGGTGGTCGTCACCTACATCTCGCGCACCGAGTTCCCCGTCCCGGGGATCGGCAACTGGAACCTGGCGATCGGCTTCGTCTTCATGATCGCGGGCTTCGCGCTCACCACACGCTGGCGCTGAGCCACCACCGCCTCCACGGGGAGGGTCCGGGTCGTCACGGCGACCTCGGGCCCTCCCCGTCGTCGTCCCTGTCCACGAGCTGTCCACGGGTTTGTCCACAGGTGGAGCGACGGCGGCATCGGCCCGGGCGAGCGTGCGTGGGGCCAGAGTTCTCCCCAGCGGTGGACATCTCTGTGGATAACTACACGGGTGTAGTTCCACAGGTGTGAGCAACCCTGGGGACAGCCCCACGCCCAGCACGATCTCGTGTCAGAACCTCGGGATACCAGGGGTATCCGAGGTTCTGTCACGAGGTGCAGGGCTCAGCCGAGGCCGGTCCACCAGGCGGCGACGCTCGCGTACTTGAGCACCGCGAGAACCACCAGGAGGACCGCGACGCCGACCGTCGCTGCCACCGCGACCTGGTCCCGGCGCGGCCGGGGGGCGTAGGCGTAGGCCACACCGAGCACGAGGCCCACGAGGAACCCGCCCAGGTGCGCCTGCCAGGAGATCCCGGGGACCACGAAGCCGAGGACGGCGTTGATCCCGAGGATGACGATGATCTGCCGGGCGTCACGGCCCAGACGTCGCAGCACGATGAGGATCGCGCCGAACAGGCCGAAGACCGCGCCCGAGGCGCCGACGAGGCCGATACGCCACTCGACCGTGGCCGGGCTGGCCAGGAGCGTGACCATGAGGCTGCCGCCGATCGCGGCCAGCACGTAGAGACTGATGAACCGCCAGCGACCCAGGGCCTGCTCGAGGGGGGGCCCCACGATCCACAGGGCGAACATGTTGAAGCCGATGTGCAGGAACCCCGAGCTGTGCAGGAAGGCCGCCGTGAGGAAGCGCCAGGGCTCGGTCTCGCCGAGGAAGGGCGCGAAGATCAGCGCGTCGTACCAGGCACCCGAGACCTGCTGCAGCACGAAGCTGAGGACGCTGAGGCCGATCAGCGTGAGGGTGACCACCGGACGACCGTCGCGCAGGGGAGCGCCGAACACGGTCCGAGCCTGGGGGGCGTTGCGGCTGGCCTCACGGACGCAGTCCACGCAGTGCACGCCGACCGCGGCCTGGCGCTGGCACTCGGGGCAGGCCGGTCGACCGCAGCGCTGGCACCGCACGTAGGACACGCGGTCAGGGTGCCGGGGGCAGACCGGGTCCTCGCCCGGCTCGGGCCCCGCTCCGGGCAGGGGCGGGGGCGGCGGGGGCGTGGTCATGCGGCTCCAGCGGGTCGAGGGCACGACGCCCGGTCGTTGGGGCCGGGCGTCGTGCCGGGGGAGTCAGTCCTCGACCGTGACCGAGGTGATGGTGATGTCCTCGGCGGGGCGGTCGGCCGCACCGGTCCGGGTGGTGGCGATCGTGTCGACCACGGCCTTGCTCTCGTCGTCGGCTACCGAGCCGAAGATCGTGTGCTTGCCGTTGAGGTGGGGCGTGGGCGTGACCGAGATGAAGAACTGCGAGCCGTTGGTCCCACCGACCTCGCCGGTGACGGGGTCGCGGCGCTTGCCGGCGTTGGCCATGGCGAGCAGGTACGGCTTGTCGAAGACGAGCTCGGGGTGGATCTCGTCGTCGAAGGTGTAACCCGGGCCGCCCGTGCCGGTGCCCAGGGGGTCACCGCCCTGGATCATGAAGCCCGAGATGACGCGGTGGAAGACCGTGCCGTCGTACAGCGAGTCGGTGCGCTCGGCGCCCGAGGACGGGTCCTTCCAGGACTGGGTCCCCTGGGCGAGGCCCGTGAAGTTGCGCACCGTCTTGGGTGCGTGGTTGGGGAAGAGCTCGATACGGATGTCACCAGCGGTGGTGTGCAGGGTCGCGAACATGCTGTCATCCTCGCACGCACCCCTGACGCGCACGTCTCGAGGCGGGAACCCTCGCGCGCACCGGGCCCAACGGTGGCAACATGGGGAGAAGTACCTGAGGGACCTGCACGCCGTCCGACCACCGACAGGGAGTCGAAGATGCACATCCGCCGTTCCAGCCGTTCCAAGCAGGCGCGCCTGAAGAAGAAGGCCGCCGGGACAGGGGCCGTCCTCGCCGCGACCTCGGCGCACGCGGGCAAGCAGGCCGGCAAGACGGCGTCGCAGGTGGCCGACCAAGCCAAGGACGCCGCCGTGCACGCCAAGGACTGGGCCACCCCGCACGTCGGTGCCGCCGTCGACTGGGCCTCGCCCCGGGTCGAGAAGGCCTGGCGCGAGAGCGTGAAGGCCGCCGCCCCCCGCGTGGAGAGGGCCGCCGAGCGGGCCGTCCCCGTGGTGGACACCGCCCACGACCGCCTGGTCGACGACGTGCTGCCGAAGCTGGTGGCCGCCCTCAACGCCGCTGCTGCCTCGGCCGCCCTCGGCGCGGACAAGGCCCGTGACGTGACCTCGGCCAGGCTCAACGACCTGGCCCACATCGAGGTGCCGAAGAAGAAGAGCCACAAGGGCGCCAAGGTCTTCTGGTTCCTCACCAGCATCGCTGCTGTCGCCGCCGCCGTGGCGGCCTGGCGCGCGAGCCGCCCCACCACCGACCCGTGGGCCGAGCAGCCCTGGGACCAGGCGGGACGCCACGAGGCCGGTCGTGACCGGTTCAAGTCCGCTGCGGCCGAGGCCCGCGACGAGCTCGGCGACGCGGCCGAGGCCGTCGGCGAGGCCGCCGGTGTGAGCGTCGCCAAGACTCGTGAGGCCACCGAGAAGGCCCGGGAGGCCACCGAGAAGGCCGCTGAGAAGGCGCGGGAGGCCACGAGCAAGGCAGCGCCGCGGCGCAAGTCCTCCTCCGAGGCGGACACGACGACGACCACCTCGATGCCGACCTCGTCGGACACCGGCAGCACTGACAAGCCCGGGGCGGCCGCCACCAGCAGCACCTCGACGCCCGCCAAGCCCCAGGGTGGCTCGACCACCAGCGCCGCCAAGAGCACGACCGGTGCTAGCACCTCGGCGGCGTCCAAGCCCACGCCGAAGACCGCGAACCCGAAGGGTGCGGGCGACTCGGGCTCCTGAGCCCACGGTGGCTCTGGGCTCCTGAGCCCACGGTAGCTCTGACCCGGACGCACCTGGTCAGAGCCCGCGGCCCAGCCGGACCACGTCATGACCAGAAGGGCCCCACCCTCGCGAGGGTGGGGCCCTTCTGTGCTGTGTCTCTAGTGCGCTGTGTCTCTAGTGCGCTGTGTCTGCGTCACCTGACCTGCGGCGCGGCGTCACCGGCCGCGCCGGTGCGACCTCAGGCCGCGAGACGCTCCGCGATGCGGATCGCGCGCTCGGCGAGGTGGTCGAGGGCCGCGGTCGTGGCGTCGTCGAGGGGGAGGTCTCCCTCGGCCCCCGAGACGTGCGAGGCGCCGTAGGGGTTGCCGTCGACGAACTTGAGCGGGTCGGTGTAGCCGGGGGGCACGATGATCCCGCCGAAGTGCGCCGCCATCCGATAGATCTGCTGGATGGTCCCCTCCTGGCCGCCGTGCGTGGTCTGCGTGGAGGTGAAGCCGGCATAGACCTTGTCGGCCAGCCGGCCCTCGGCCCACAGCGGGCCCAGGGTGTCGATGAACTGCTGGAACTGGCTCGTGACGTTCCCGTACCTGGTGGGGGAGCCGAGCAGCACGACGTCGGCCCAGGCGATGTCCTCCGGGGTGGCCTTCGGCTCGTCCTGGATGGCCCGCACGTGCTCAGCCCACCCCGGGTTGCCGTCGATGGCCGCCTGCGGGGCGATCTCCTCGACGTGCCGACGACGGACGACGGCCCCCGTCCCGGAGGCGGCCTTCTCGAGGCGCTCGGCCATGGACTGCAGGTTGCCGGTCGAGGAGTAGTAGATGATCGCGACGTTCGTCATGGGCTGGGCTCCCAGCTGTCGGGGACACGGATCGTCCCTCGATCGTGCGGTGCGCAGGGACCCACCGCATCTGGGGGCTCAACCCGGGGGAAGCTCCTCAGGCAGCCCGAAGGCCCGGAAGAGCGCAGCCCCGAACCAGACGGTGACGTGCGAGACGCCGTCGGGCGAGCCGACCAGGTGCTGGAGCTGGAAGGCCCGGTGCGCCCCGTCGAGGTCGCGCATGTAGATCGCGACCACCGGTTGACCGTTGGCCGAGCTGCGGACCGCGCGCATGTCCCCCGCACCGCGGGCCGGGCACCGGGTGGCGATGAGGCGGCCGATGTCCTCCGCGCCGCGGTACCACTCGACATAGGGCGGCATCTCCCAGACGGCGTCCGCGGTCAGCAGGCTGACGATCCGCGCGACGTCGTACGCCTCGAAGGCCTCCACGTAGCTGTCGAGCAGCTCGCGGGTGCGGGGGTCGGCCTCGTCGAGGGTCGGCTGCTCCGCGACCTGGGCCACGTGCGCGCGGGCGCGCTGCAGGGTGCTGTTGACCGCAGCCACCGAGATCTCGAGGGCCTCGGCCACCTCGGCGGCCCGCCAGTTGAGCACGTCCCGGAGCAGCAGGACGGCGCGCTGCTGGGCGGTCAGGTGCTGCAGCGCCGCGACGAAGGCCAGCCGCACCGAGTCCCGGTCGACGACGACGCTCGCGGGGTCGGGGGAGGGGGTGCTCCACAGCAGGGAGTCGGGGGCCGGCTCGAGCCACGGCGTCTCGCGGCTCTCGCGCAGCTCGGCGGTGGGATCGGCGGGGGGCTGCCCCAGCCCGGTGGGCAGGGGACGGCGACCACGGCCCTCGAGGGCGGTCAGGCAGGTGTTGGTCGCGATCCGGTACATCCAGGTGCGCAACGAGGACCGGTTCTCGAAGCCGTGGAAGGCCCGCCACGCGCGCAGGTAGGTCTCCTGGACGAGGTCCTCGGCGTCGTGGACGGACCCGACCATGCGGTAGCAGTGCGCGAGGAGCTCGCGCCGGAGCGGCTCGACCTGGGCGAGGAAGGTCGCCTCGTCGAGCGGGGGTGTCACCTCGGTGGTGGTCACCCGCTGAAGGTACCCCGACGGCCACGCGTGGGAGGTCCTGGGCACCTACTGCCAGCGGAAGAACCGCGCCGCCACCGCCGAGCACCCCACGATCGTCACCGCGAGGGCCAGTACCGGGGTCGCATCGATCTCGCCGCCCGCCCAGGCCGTGCCGAGCACCTGGACCGTGGCGCCGAAGGGCAGCACCTCCCCGACGCGGGCCACCCCGTCGGGGAGGTTCGCCGTCGGCCCGAACATCCCTCCCGTCGCCCCCATCCCGAAGAAGAGCACCAGGCCCACGGCGACCGCGGCGTTGCCGCTCGGGGCGACCGCCGCCACGAGCACCCCGAGGGCGTACATCGCCCCCGCGGCGAGCAGGCCGAGGACGACGGCGAGCCCGAGGCGGGCCGGGAGGTGCGCCCCGAAGCCCACCACGGC
>NZ_JALPKN010000207.1 GCF_023630195.1 Actinotalea sp. C106
TGCCGAGCAGCCCGGGCGCGAGCGTCACGGCCTCCGCGGCGCCCTCGCCCCAGGCCTGGACCTCGACGGTGACCGGGTCCCGCTGGGCCAGCCGCATCGTCGTCGGGCCGGTGGTCAGCAGGGTCGCGCGCCAGACGGCGCCGTCGGGGGTGGAGCGGTGCGCGGGGTCCAGCCCGCCGTGGCGCAGCGGCGCCAGGGTGCGGTGCAGGTCCAGCGGACGGGTGAGGGTGAGGACGGCCTGCTCGGACTGCACCCCACCATCGTCACACGCGGGTGAAACCTGCCTCGCAACCGGGTGACACCCCGGCGTGAGATCTGCCACGAAAGCCGCGAAAGGGGCGCGGGTCCCACACCGGACGTGCCATGATCGAGCACAGATCGGCAGCGCTGCCACGGCTGAGCTTCATACCACCAGGCCTGGGCCCTAGCGCCCCCCTCGGAGGCGGCTGACGACCTTCGTCCCGCACCCCGCGGCCCCCTGAGGGCGATGCTCTGCCTCGCCCAGGTCACCACCTCAGACCCACCACAGCGGGAGAATGATGTCTACGTCCATGTCTCGGCCCAGCTCGTCCCACGTCACGACCCGTACCCGGGCGGTGGTGGGCGCGGGCCTCGCCGCAGCGCTCCTCGTCGGCTGCTCGGGGGGTGACGACGCCTCGCAGGAGACCCCTGCCGGCAACGAGGTGTCGGCCTCCGAGACCTCCGTCGACCCGTCGGCCCCCGAGGACGCCCCCGCCCCCGCGGTGGACCTCCTCGACGCCTCGAGCCGCATCGCGGTCATCACCTCCTGCGAGGGCCTCCTGCCGAGCCTCGCACCGGCCCTGACCCCGAACCACACCCTGACCACGGACTCGGTGAACTCCTACGGTTCGACGACGGACAACGCCTTCAGCTTCACCTGCGTGTTCACCGACTCGACCAACCCGAACGACACCGTGACCCTCGAGGGGACGGCCGGTCGCAGCGACGTCACGCGCGACGAGGTCGTCGAGCTCTACCCCGAGGAGGAGCTCTTCGCGACCGACATCGCCGAGCACACCCCCTACGGCAACGTCACCTTCCTCAAGCCGACCGACAACGGCGAGCTGACCGGGACCTTCGCCGCGCACGTGTGGGCGCCGAACCCCGAGCAGTCCTCGATGACGGGCACCGTGCGCCTCTCGTACGACTACGCCACCGAGGCCCCCGAGGGCGACGAGTACCAGATCGAGTCCGCCCGCGCCGTCCCGACCGAGGACGCCGTCGTGGTCGCACTCACCGGCGTGCTGCAGGCCGTCGACTGAGCAGCACCCGCAGGCCCGACCACGCCTGAGCCTCCCCGTCCGCCGTCCGTGCTGGCAGCATCTCCTGGGTGACCACTCCTCCTGAGGTGCCGCTGGCCGGCGGTGGCATGGGCGGTGCCGTCCGGGTCGGGGACACGGTGCGCCGCACCGCCGGCCCGTGGACGTCCACGATCCACCGGCTGCTGACTCACCTGCGCGCCCACGGCCTCACCGAGGTCCCCCGGCCGCTGCTCCTCGACGAGCACAGGGACGAGCAGCACACGGACGAGCCGCACAGCCTCGACGATCAGGGCCGCGAGGTCCTCTCCTACCTCGACGGCGTCGTGCCCCACTACCCGCTGCCTGCCTGGGTCTGGGCGGACGACGTCCTGGTCGACGCCGGTCGGCTGCTCGCTGCCGTGCACCGCGCCTCCGCGAGCTTCGACCTCGGCGGCGCGACCTGGCAGATGCCGACCCACGAGCCGGTCGAGGTCGTCTGCCACAACGACCTCGCGCCGTACAACATGGTCTTCCGCGAGGGGCGGCTCGTCGGGCTGATCGACTGGGACACCGCCTCCCCCGGGCCGCGGGCGTGGGACCTGGCCTACCTCGCCTACCGGCTGGTGCCGCTGACCGACCCGACCAACCACGACGGCCTCCCCAGCCCGCTGGCCGAGCGCGCCCGCCGGCTGGCCCTGCTCTGCACCGCCTACGACGGCGACCTGACCCCGGACGAGGTCCTCCCGACGACGGTCGAGCGGCTGCGCGACCTCGCCGCCTTCACCCGCGACCGAGCCACGACGGACGGTGCGCACCTCGAGGACCATGCGCGCCTCTACGAGCGGGACGCCCGGTGGGTGGTCGAGCACGCCACGGAGATCAGCCCAGCAGACTGGCCCTCCACGCGGGAGGGCGCCTGAGGGTCAGTCCGCCACGGGAACGTCGGTCAGGCGGAACGGAGAGTTCCCCAGGCTCGGTCGCAGCTGGACCGTGACGTCCTCCACGGGCCCGACGTCGGGGTACACGACGCTGAGCGTGCGCGTGGTGCCGCCGTCGATGTCACCCAGGGCGTGGAGGTCGGACACCGGGAGCCACAGCTCGTGCTCGCCCTGCTCGCCAGCCAGGTAGTCGACCGGGAACACGGCCGTGTCACCGATGAGCACCGTGAGCGCCGACACCGCGTACTGGGCGGTCCAGGCGGTCTCGCGGTGGTGCCAGACCCCGGACAGGAAGCCCAGGCCGGTGGCGTCCTGCTCCTCGTCGAGGGGCGTGACCTCGAGGTCGACGACGAGGTGCCCGTCGATCCTGCGGGCCTGCGGCGCCGCCACGCTGTACCCGCGATCGGCGTCGACCGTCACCCCGTCGGGGCCCGTCCCGGTGGGCCCGTCGAACTCGGGGAGCTCACCGCCGGCGGTGACCTCGGTGCTCTGCGTGATCTCTGAGACCAGGGTCAGCGCGACGCGACGGTTCTGCTGCCGACTGGCGTCGTCGGTGCCCGGGGCGACCGGCTCGCTCTCCCCACGGCCCGAGGTCTCGAGCGGGTAGGCGGAGGTGTCGACCCGCTCACGCAGCGCTGCGGCCACGGACTCAGCACGGCGCTCGGAGAGGTCCTGGTTGTGGTCCTCGGGGCCGACGTCGTCGGTGTGCCCGACCACCTCGACGGTGCCGGGTTCGCGGCCGTTCAGGTGAGCCGCAGCGGCGTCGAGAGCGGCCTGCGCCTGATCGGTCAGATCGGCCGAGTCGACGTCGAAGAGCACGTCCGCGCCGAGGGTGATCTGGACCTCCTCCGTCGTGGTCAGCGTCGAGACGGCACCCTCCAGCTCGCGCGTGAACGACTCGAGGGAGGCCACAGGAGCCTCGGCGATCTCGTCGAGGCCCAGGGGCTCGGTCACCTCGTCTCCCGGGGTGCTGCCGGGCAGGTCCGCATCCGGCACGTCGCCGTCCATCACGGGCACCGACGCGACGTACGGCGCACCGGGCAGGAAGAGTCCGAGGCTCTCGACCTCGGGCCCAGGAGCTGCGTACGCCACCTGCAGGCGCAGGCCCTCGGGCTCGACGTTGACGTAGCTCTCCGCGGTGGTCACCGTCCGTCCGTCAGCGTTCACCGCGACGGTGTGGACCTGGTCAGCGTCGAGGTCGACCAGCCGGAGGCCGCTGAGCGTCGGCATCAGGATGGGGGACAACCCGCCCATGCCGGTGGACAACGACACCCGCTCCGGCTCGCCGTGGCTCAGGTCGATGGTGAGCACCGCGTGGTCTCCCGCCCTGACCACGGGGTACACCTCGGCCTCGAGCTCGGCGCCCTGCAGGACGACGGTGGCCGTGACGGCGACCTCTCCGGTCCCGGGGCCAGGATCCGCCGCCTCGACCTCGCCCTCGGTCTCGGCGTCCGCCACGGGGGGCTCCGGCTCCTGCCCCCCGTCGGCCGTGCAGGCCGTCAGGGCGAGCAGGACAGCGGCGGGCAGGACGATCTGGCGAGCGGCACGATGCATAGGTGATGGGCCTCCTCAGGCGACGCGACACTGTAGCGATGCGGTCGTCCGGGGGGACCTTCGTCCCATCGGCGCACCACCACGCCGCCCGGCCGTCGCGAGCCGGGCAACCAGGCCGTCCGTTCACCCCCGCGCCCCCCGCCCGGCCTGTCAGCATCGCCGTCGTGCCTGCTCACCCCCGCGCCGTCCGCTCCGTCCGTCACGACCCGGCCGACCGGCCGCTGCTCGTCATCTGGGAGGCGACGCGGGCCTGCGCCCTGGCCTGCGTGCACTGCCGGGCCGAGGCTCAGCCCGGGCGCCACGAGCGTGAGCTCGACACCGAGGAGGCCACCGAGCTCATGCGGCAGGTGGCGTCCTTCGGCAGGCCGTCGCCGATCTTCATCATCACCGGCGGCGACCCCTTCGAGCGGCCCGACCTGACCGAGCTGGTGCGTCGGGGGCGTGCGCTCGGGCTGGCGATGGCGGTCTCGCCGTCGGGCACGGCCAAGCTCGACGGCGCAGCCCTCGCCGGGTTGCAGGAGGCGGGGGTCACGGCGATCTCGCTGTCCCTGGACGGCGCGACCGCGGAGAGCCACGACGGGTTCCGGCGGGTGCCGGGCACCTTCGACCGCACCATGGACGCGTGGGCGCAGGCCCGGGCCCTGGGGATCCGGGTGCAGGTCAACACGACGATCTCGCGCCGCACGGTCGACCAGCTGCCGCAGGTCGCGGCGCTGGTCCGTGAGCAGGGGGCGATGACGTGGAGCGCCTTCATGCTGGTGCCGATGGGTCGCGGCACGGACCTGGGCCCGTTGAGCGCGGCCGAGGCCGAGGACGTCCTCAACTACCTGTACGACCTGGGCCTGCACGTGCCGATCAAGACCACCGAGGGGCACCACTTCCGTCGGGTGGCCCTGCAGCGGGCGGTGCTGGCCGAGCGCGGGGTCGACCACGTCGAGGCCCTCGGGCTGGGCGGGCTGTACGCCGACCTCACCGCCAGGACGGCGGCCCTGGGCTGGGGCGCGGGGGACCGGTCGCGCCGGCCACCGCTCAACGTCAACGCGGGGTTCGGCTTCGCGTTCGTCAGCCACGTGGGCACCGTGCACCCCAGCGGGTTCCTGCCCGTGGCCGCGGGCGACGTGCGCGAGCAGACCCTCCCCGAGATCTACCGCACCTCCCCGCTGTTCACCGGCCTGCGCGACCCCGGCCAGCGCACCGGCCGCTGCGGGGCGTGCGAGTTCGCGAGCATCTGCGGCGGGTCGCGCTCGCGCGCCTTCGCCATGACGGGCGACCCCTACGCGACCGACCCGCTGTGCGGCTACGAGCCCGGGAGCTTCCCCTACCCCGAGGACGTCGCGGCGCTGCTGGCCTCCTGAGCCCTCCGGCCCTCGGCGCCGCGCCTCCACCTCTCGGTACAGTGCTGCCGATGCGTCTGCCCACCGCCCTGATCGCCGCCCTGAGCCTCGTGGTCGGGTTCGCCGTCGCCCAGCTGACGGAGCTGCGCTGGGCCGGGGGTCTCGTCGTCGTCGCGGGCGCCGCGTGGTGCGTCGCGCGGGAGGTGCGGCGCACGCCCTGGTGGCGGCTCGTCGTGGTGGTCCTGGTCGGGGTGGTGGCCTTCGTGGTGTCCCACCTGCTCGCGGACCTGGTCGGACCGTGGGTGGCGGTGCTCGTCGCCGCGGCGCTGCTCGGAGTCGTGACCCACCTGGTGCTGGGGCCAGGGCTGGGGAGCCCGGTGGTCTCCGACGCCGCCCGCACCGACGGTAGGTAGGCTCCCCGCTCGTGAGCGCTGATGGACGGGTCGTCCCCTGGGAGCGCGGGATGGCACGCCCCCGCCTGACCGTCGAGGTCGGTGCACGCAGCAGCGGGGCCCTCACCGCCCTGGCCGAGGCGGGCTCCCACGGGCGGCTGCACGCCACCCCCGGCGACGACGGCACCCTGCGCCTGCAGGACCGCCTGACC
>NZ_JALPKN010000208.1 GCF_023630195.1 Actinotalea sp. C106
CGTGGCCGCTGTCGCCGCCGGGGTGGCCGCGGCCGTGGTCCTCGTCGCGACGGTGCTCGCGCGGGTGCGCCGGCGGTAGGCGCGCGTGCTGCGGCCGGGGACCGCTCCGCAGCGCTGGCTCAGAGGTAGCGCGTGGGGTCGAACTCGGCCAGGGAGATGATCCGCAGGCGCGGCAGCTGCACGTTGAAGGCGTGCACGTCGGTCTCGAGGTCGTAGATCTCGAGACCGCCCTCGGTGAGGTGCTGCAGCGAGCTGCTGACGAGCTCGGTGAAGCCGAGAAGACCGACGCGGCGGGAGGGCCCCAGCAGGGCGGCCATGTGCGGGGTGAAGTCACCGTCGTGGCTGGCGAGCAGCACGTCGCCGCTGTCCTCACCCCGGTCCGCGAGGACGTCCAGGGTGCGCTGGATGCCGATGTCGACGACCTTCTCGTACGAGGCACCGGACAACGGGATGGGCTGGAAGCCGATCGCCACGAGGGCCTGCACGAAGGCCATCGGCATCGAGCCGTTCGAGGCGTTGAGGAAGAAGAGCCCCTTGACGTCGTCGGCGCCCCACACGGTGCGGGCGAACTCGAGCACCCGCTCCCACCGCGGTCGCTCCTCGGGGGCCGGACGGGCGCCCAGGATCGACCCGCCGAGGGTCGCGTCGATGTTCTCCCCGTCGACGAGCACGTACGTGGTCCGGCGGGGCGCGGTCTCGGTCATGGAGGTCAGCCTAGGGTGCGCGCCCCGTGGCGGGGTCATCCGTCCCCATCCGTGTCATCAGGGGTCGAGCCGTGCGAGGCCGCAGCGGACGGGCCCTTCCAGACGGCTGCCGTCGGCCCCGAACCGCGACCCGTGCAACGGGCAGTCCCAGCTGCGCTCGCCGTCGTTCCAGGCGAGCACCCCGCCCAGGTGCGGGCAGACTGCGCTCACGGTGCGTACCTCGCCGTCGACGCGGGACACCGCCACGGGGCGCAGGCCCTCCCGGCCCACGGCGCCCTGCCCCTCGGCGATCTCGGCCGGGTCCGGGGCAGGGGTGCTCATGGCCCGGGCCCAGCCGACCGACATCTCGCGCGCGACGGCACCGTTGATCGACGCCGCGCGCGGCGCCTGGGCGGCGACGTCGGGGCGCCACGGGTCCCAGTCCTGGGCCCACGTCTCGGTCCGGCCCTCGATCTGGGCGAGGAGGGCCAGCGCGGCAGCGGTGCCGGCGCTCATGCCCCACTTGGCGAAGCCCGTCGCTACCCACAGGTCGGTCGACCAGGGCTCGTAGCGCCCGACGAAGGGCAGCCCGTCCGTGGTGCGGTAGTCCTGGGCGGCCCAGCGGTGCGTGGTCTGCACCGCACCGAGGTGCTCGACGGCCCAGCGCTCGAGGTCCCCGACCCGCGCGTCGACGTCCTGCGTGCGGCCCGTGGGGTGCCCGTTGCCGCCGACCACGAGGAGGTCGTGCCCCGCGCGGCGCACCGTCCGGCTGGGGGAGTCCACGGAGAGGTACATGCCCTCGGGGCGGGCTCCGGGCACCCGCACCGCGATGCAGTGCGAGCGCTCCGCCTCGAGCCGGGCGAAGAAGCCCGCCCGGTCCAGGAGGGGCGAGCCGGTCGCGATCACGACGTGCTCGGCCCGGACCCGGGCGCGCCCGGTCGCCGTCGAGCACCGCACCTCGCGGGGCGAGCCGGTGCTGACGCCCTCGACCCTGGTCCCGGCGTGCACCCGCACCCCGGCGGCGAGGGCATGGCCGAGCAGGGTGTCGAGATAGGCCTGCGGGTCGATCTGCAGCTGGTCGGCGACCCGCAGCGCCCCTGTCGTGGCGAAGGGCAGTCCCGCGTCCGCGAAGAGGTCGACCTCGAGGCCGGCCGAGCGCATCGCGGCGACCTCACCCTCCAGGGTGGTGCGGCCCTCGGGACTGGTCGCATAGGTGACGCCGTCCCGCACCGCGTGCTCGACCCCGGTGGCCTCGGCGTGGGCGCGGACCCACCGCTGCCCGGCGAGGTTCGCCTGCGCGTACCGCGTCAGGGTGTCGACGTCGTGGTGCCTGCCGAGCTCGCTGAACCGGGTGCCCTGGGCCAGGCTCACCTTGGCCGAGGAGGCCCCGGTGGTCCCGGCGCCGACGTGACGTGCCTCGAGCACGACCACGCGTCGTCCGGCTCGGGCGAGCTCGACCGCGAGGGTGAGCCCGACGATGCCGGCGCCGACCACGGCCACCTCGCAGGTCAGGTCGCCGTCGAGCGGCCGGTGCGGGGTCGCGTGCGTGGTCGGTGCGGTGTCCGCCCAGAGGGGGTGGCGCGCTGCGCCGGTGAGGTCCATGTGACCACCCTCACCCCGACGTCCCCGTCCCGCACCTCGGGTCAGAGGCGCAGGGGCCCAGGGGTTCCTGGGCTTCTGACCCGAGAGGTCTCTGTCAGGGGTACAGGCCGCGGGTCTGGTGGGCGGTGGCGACGCGCTGGATGCTGAGCAGGAGCGCGGCGTCGCGCAGGGACAGGTCCCGGTGCCGCGCGGTCTTGCCGACGCTCTCGAAGGCCATCGCCATGCGCTCGGCGAGCCGCTGCTCGATCTCGGCCTCCGTCCACCAGTAGGCCTGCTGGGCCTGCACCCACTCGAAGTAGGAGACGACCACGCCACCGGCGTTGGCCAGGATGTCCGGCACCACGACCACGCCCCGGTCGGCCAGCACCCGGTCGCCGTCGGGGGTGGTCGGGCCGTTGGCCCCCTCGACGACCCACCGGGCCTGCACCTGGCCCGCGGTCTCGGCGTCGAGCACGCCCTCCACCGCGGCCGGCACCAGGACGTCGACGTCGAGGGAGAGCAGGGCCGTGTTGTCGATCGGTTCGCCGCCGTCGAAGTCCACCACCGAGCCGGTCCGCTCGACGTAGTCCATCAGCCGGGGCAGGTCCAGGCCGCCGGACCGGTACACCCCGCCGTACTGGTCGCTCACGGCCTCGACCCGTGCCCCGCCCTCGGCGAGGAAGGCCGCGGCGTGCGACCCGACCTTGCCGAAGCCCTGCACCGCGGCGCTCACGTCGTCGAGGGTCTTGCCGTGCTCGGCGAGGGCGGCGACCACGCAGTGCACCACCCCGCGGGAGGTCGCGGTCGCCCGTCCCAGGGACCCGCCGACCTCGAGCGGCTTGCCGGTCACGACCCCCGGGATCGTGTACCCCTTGTTGACCGAGTAGGTGTCCATGACCCAGGCCATGGTCTGGGCGTCGGTGCCGACGTCCGGGGCCATGATGTCCCGCTCGGGGCCGATCATCGGCATGATCTCGCTGGTGTAGCGGCGCGTGACCCGCTCCAGCTCCCCCTGGGAGTAGTGCCGGGGGTCGATCGCCACCCCGCCCTTGGCACCCCCGTAGGGCAGCTCGACCACGGCGCACTTCCAGGTCATCCACATGGCCAGGGCCCGCACCTCGTCGACGTCGACCGAGGGGTGGAACCGCAGCCCGCCCTTGCCGGGCCCGCGCGAGACGTTGTGCTGCACCCGGAAGCCGTGGAACAGCTCGGTCGAGCCGTCGTCACGGCGCAGGGGGATCGCGACGTTGATCTCACGCCGGGAGGTGCCGAGCATCGCGTGCATCCCGGGGTCGTACCCCAACCGCTCGACGGCACTCGCGAGCTGGGCCTGCGCGGTCGCCAGCGGGCCGTCGCGGGTGGGGGCGGCGAGGTCTGCGGGGGCGACGTCCGGGACGACGTCCGTGACGGAGGGGTGGTCGGTCATCGGTGCGCTCTCCTGGTGACGGGTGGGCCAAGGGGTGCCGAGATCCGTCGGGGACGCCGTCGGACCCGAGCCCACTGTGTCACCCCCGCCGTCACCCGGCCCGGGGACGCGCCAGCGCGGTGAGGGGCGCGCTGGTCGGGGTCGCCGGGCCGTGCGAGGGTCACGAACCCAGGGAGTCGATCCGGGCGAGGTCCTCGTCGGTCAGCTCGAAGACCGCGTCGAGGTTGGCCTCGATGCGCTCGGGGGTGACCGACTTGGGGATCACCACGACCTCGTGCGCCAGGTGCCACTGCAGGACCACCTGCTGGACGGTCCGGCCATGGGCCTGGGCGATCTCGGTGAGCACCGGGCTCTCGGCGTCGGTCCGCTTGAACGGGCTGTACCCCTCGACGGCGATCCCGCGCTCGCGGTGCGCGGCCAGGAGATCGGCGTCGAAGTCGCTCGGGCTCCACGGGATCTGGTTGATCGCGGGGGCCTCGCCGGTGGCCTCGATCAGCTCGTCGATCTGCGCGATCGAGTAGTTGCTCACGCCGATCGCGCGGGTGAGGCCCTCGTCCCGGAGCTCGCGGAAGGCCTGCCAGGTGCTCGGCGTGGCCTGCTTGTTCGGCGGCCAGTGCACGAGCCACAGGTCGACGTGGTCGGTGCCGAGCAGACGCAGGCTCGCGGCGAGGGTCTCGCGCTCGCGGCCCGCGGCGTCGGGGGGCAGCTTGGTGGTCACGAAGACCTCCTCGCGCGTGACCGTGGCCTCGGCCAGGCCGCGGCCGACCTGGTCCTCGTTCTGGTACCCCGTCGCGGTGTCGACGTGCCGGTACCCCGTGTCGAGGGCGTGCCGGACGGCGCGGTAGCAGTCGTCGCCCTCGGACTGCCACGTACCCAGGCCGAGGAGGGGGATGGTCACGGGCCCCGCGGGGGAGCGCAGGTCGATGGTCGGTATCGCGGTGCTCATCCGCCCAGTGTGCGGGACCTGCGGCCCAGGCGCTCGTGCGCCCGGTGCCGGAGTCTGGAGGGGTTGCCGGTGACGTGCGACCCGTCACCCCGGACCGCGATGGTCGTGGGGACGGTCTGGTGCGGGGGTACGGAGATGAGAGTTCTCGTGACGGTGGCCTCGCGGCACGGCGCGACCAGGGAGATCGGTGACGCGATCGCGGAGGTGCTGTGCCACGCCGGCCACCAGGTCGAGCTCGCGGAACCCGAGGACGTCGAGACCCTCGAGGGGGTCGACGCCGTGGTCCTGGGCTCGGCCGTGTACGTCGGCCGCTGGGCCGCCTCGGCCCGCGCGATGGTCGACCGGCTCGCCCACGGCCTGTCCCGGCGGCCGGTCTGGTTGTTCTCCTCGGGCCCGGTGGGTGCGCCGCTGGCCCCGCAGGGGGACGCTGAGGAGATCCCGTCGCTGATGGCTCGGCTCGAGGTCCGGGGGCACCGGACCTTCGGCGGTCGGCTCGACCTGGGTGGGCTCGGCATCGCCGAGCGCGCGGTGGTGGCCCTGGTCCGCGCCGAGGAGGGCGACTACCGGCCCTGGCCCCAGATCGAGGACTGGGCCCGCCTGATCGCCGCCGACCTGCACCAGGAGGAGGCCCGCGCGGTCCGGCTCGTGCGCTGACCGGGCCGTCCCGGGGCGGTCAGGCCGAGACTCGCACCACGACCTCGGCCCCGAAGATGCGCGGGGCGTACGAGGTCGCCCGGCCGGCCACCTGCTCGAGCAGCAGCTCGGCCGCGACCCGGCTCATCTCGACCACGGGGTTGCTCATGGTCGTCAGCGGAGGGGCCGTCGAGGCCGCGACGCCCAGGTCGTCGAAGCCGATCAGCCGCACGTCCTCGGGGACCGCGCGACCGCTGGCCCGGAGCACCTCGAGGGCGCCCGCGGCCATGAGGTCCGAGGCGGCGAAGACCCCGTCCACGTCGGGGTGCTCGCGCAACAGCTGCTCCATGGCGGCGGCCCCGCCCGAGGAGGTGAAGTCCCCGCGGGCCACGGCCTGGTCCGCGAGCCCGGC
>NZ_JALPKN010000209.1 GCF_023630195.1 Actinotalea sp. C106
GGGCCCCCGGGGACGCGGCCCCCGCCGTGGCCGCCGCACGCCAGGGGGTCGACGGCGTGCTGCGCTCCCTGGCCAAGGAGCTGCGGCGCGGGGCGACCGGCAACGGGATCGTGCTGGGCGACGGTGTCGAGATCGACGCACCCTCGGTGACCGGGACGCTGCGCTTCCTGCTCTCGGGGCGGTCGGCCTTCGTGGACGGCCAGCTGCTCACGGTCGGCTCCGGGGCGGGTGAGCTCCCCGCGGACTGGGAGCGGCCGCTCGAGGGGCAGGTCGCCGTGGTGACCGGCGCAGCCCGCGGCATCGGGGCCGAGATCGCCCGGACCTTGGCCCGGGACGGGGCGACCGTCGTCGCCGTGGACGTCCCCACGGCCGGGGAGGCGCTGGCGGCCGTCGCCAACGAGGTGCACGGCTCAGCCCTGCAGCTCGACATCACCCGCGAGGACGCGACCGAGCGCATCACCGAGCACGTGCGGTCCCGCCACGGCCGGCTCGACCTGATGATTCACAACGCGGGCATCCTGCGGGACAAGCTGCTGGCCAACATGAAGCCCGAGACCTGGGACCCGGTGCTCGCGGTCAACGTCACCGCGCCGCTGCGCATCACCGAGGCCCTCCTCGACGGCGACCAGCTCGGCGCGGCCCCGCGGGTGGTGTGCCTGGCCTCGACCAGCGGCATCGCGGGCAACCGCGGGCAGACCAACTACGCGGCCTCCAAGGCCGGCGTGATCGGCATGGTGCGTGCCTCGGCCCCGGCCCTCGAGGGAGCGGGCGGCACGATCAACGCGGTCGCACCCGGGTTCATCGAGACTGACATGACGGCCCGGATCCCCTTCGCGACCCGTGAGGTGGCCCGGCGGCTCAACTCCCTGCAGCAGGGTGGGCAGCCGCGGGACGTGGCCGAGGCCATCGCCTTCCTCGTCTCGCCCCAGGCGGGCGGGGTCAACGGCCAGGTGCTGCGCGTGTGCGGGCAGAACATGGTGGGCCAGTGAGGACCCCTGAGGTCGAGGTCGTCGAGCTCGACGCGGTCCCAGCCCTCGGTGGCCTCTACGCCCGCGGGGTGGCCGGGTCCGCGCGGGCCGCGGCCACCCGACGGCGGACGGTGCGGCCGGACGACCTGCCGAGCACCGAGCTCGTGGTGCGCGAGGTGCAGGCCGAGGTCGAGCACCTGAGCGCCTACCAGCACCTGCTGGGCGAGACGGGCGGGGATGCGCTGCCCGCGGGGTTCGTGCACGTGCTGGCCTTCCCGGTCGCGACCGCGCTCATGGTGCGGCCCGGGTTCCCGCTGCCGCTGCTCGGCATGGTCCACGTGGCCAACCGGGTCGAGCAGCGACGCGCGGTCCGCCTCGGCGAGGAGATGGACCTGCGGGTGCGGGCGCAGGACCTGCACGCGCACCGCTCAGGGGTCACGGTCGACCTGGTCGCCGAGGCGTGGGTCGACGAGGAGCTGGTGTGGACCGGCACCTCGACCTACCTCGCCAAGGGCCACCACCTGGCCCCCCACTCGGCCTCGACCGACCCCACCCCCCTCCCCTCCCCCGGCGATCTCGTGTCAGAACCTCAGGGTGCCCTGGGTATCCCAGGTTCTGACACGAGGTCTGAGGAGAGGGCTGGGCGGGTGCCGACGGGGCAGTGGCGGCTCGCGGGCGACGTCGGGCGGCGGTACGCGGCGGTGTCCGGGGACCAGAACCCGATCCACACCTCGGCCCTCGCGGCCAAGGCCTTCGGCTTCCCCCGCGCGATCGCCCACGGGATGTACACCGCGGCCCGCGCCCTGGCCGACGTCGGACCGGCCCGCGGCGAGGCGTTCGTGTGGGAGGTGCAGTTCGCCAAGCCCGTGGTGCTGCCGAGCACCGTCGCGGTGCGCGTCGCCCAGGGCGACGGCGAGGCGGAGGGCTTCTCCTTCGAGGCGTGGAGCCCGCGCAGCGGGCGGACGCATCTGACGGGCCGGGTCAGCCCTCTCGGGTAGGCGGTCCGGGGAGGTCCTCGCACGAGGTCTCGTGCGGGAGCAGGGGGCGGGGCCACACCTCGTACAGGTCACCGTCCTGCTCGAAGAGGGTCACCGTGCTGGCATCCGCGAGCGCATCCGCGAGCACCTGCGCATCCTCGCCCGCGACCAGTCCGCACTCCTCGAGGTCGCTGAGGCCGACGTCAGCGAGGGGCCACGGCGCGGTGTCGGGAGCGAGCCCGTCGTCGACGGTCCCGGGGACGGCAGCCCTGGCCAGGAGCGCGAACGCCGTGACGTCGTACGAGGCGCCCTCCCCGGCGCCGAAGCGCTCGCCGACCATGGCGAGGACCTCGGTGAGCACCTCGCGTGCCGCCATCTGCTCCTCGGTGAGCCCGAGGTCCTCGGTGGGGAGGAGGTCCTCGGTGGGGACGTCGTCCGTCCCGGCGGGGGCGCCCTCGGGGAACCTCTCGAACCCGAAGGCCGGCACCTCATGACGGACCGTCTCGCCGTCGACGCGCAGCTCGACCACCGTCGTGGGGAGATCGGCCACGAGAGGCTGGCCGTAGTCGGGAGCACCGTCGAGCAGGCCTGCCTCGCGGGCGGCCGTCACGAAGGCGTCGACGTCCTCCTCGGGGAGCTCGAACACGCGCGGGTTCGGCAGGGCCGGCGGTGGGTAGATCGCGATCTGCGGACCCTGACGGACGGCCCGACCGTCCGCGTAGACGGTCAGCTGGGGCATGGTCCGGAAGTCCGTGCCTGCCGGTGCGTAGCCGCCGGCCTCCCGTACCTGCAGCACAGGCATCTCGGTCGCAGACGCCTCGTCGGTGGGCTCGGCCGTGTCGTCAGGCTCGGCCGTGCCACCTGGTTCGGCGGGGGCCGGGCCGTCCTCGGCGGGGGTCATGCACCCCGCGAGGCCGAGCACCAGGACGCCGAGGACCGCGCCCCGTCGCGCCAGCCGACCAGGCCGTCGTGTCATCCGCATGCTCGCCCTCCTCGGTGTCGCCCCGGCGCACGCCGTGCTGCGCCTCGTACCAGGACTGTGTGTCCGTAGGGCCCAGTCTTGCGTGGCAAGCTCGGACCATGCCCGACCGCAGCCGCCAGGACGCGCACCGCGCACCGCACCGCGACCCCTTCACCGGACCGCTCGAGCCCGGGGCCGACGTCGACCTCGCCTCCTTCGAGGACCTCGACCTCACCGGCCAGGACGCCACCGGGGTGACCCTGGTCGACTGCGCCCTGGTCCGTTGCCGTCTCGACGGCGTGCGGATGGGCCACGCGAGGCTGGTCGACACCAGCCTCGAGCAGGTGACGGCCGGGGAGCTGCACACCCCCGACGCCGCCTGGCAGGGGGTCGAGCTCCTCGACTGCCGGCTCGGCGCGGTCCAGGCCTACGGCAGCACCTGGACCCGGGTCACCCTGCGCGGTGGCAAGACCGACTACCTCAACCTGCGCGGCGCGAAGATCACCGACCTGCGGATCGACGGCGCCGTCCTGGGGGACCTCGACCTCGGCGACGCGACGGTCCGGCGGCTGACCATCACAGGCAGCCGCATCGGCCGCCTGGCCCTGCACCGCTCGACCCTGACCGAGGTCGACCTGCGCGGGGCGGACCTGTCCGGGATCGAGGGCGTGGACGGGCTCGCGGGGGCGACCATCAGCGAGCAGCAGCTGCTCGAGCTCGCCCCCGCGATGGCCGACCACCTGCGCATCACCGTCACCTGAGCCTGCACACCTCGTGTCAGACGCTGGGGTCGCCCTGGGTATCCCAGCGTCTGACACGAGACTGCAGCAGGGGGCGAGGGGTCAGGCGAGGGTGAACTCGCGGGAGCCCTCGCCGAGCTCGGCCGCGACCGAGGAGAGGTCCGTGTGAGGCCGCGTCGCGGGGGGCGCCTCAGTCCTGCGCGGGCACCGACCGAAGGCGCCCGAGGAGCCCGTCGCGCACCCCCGGCCACTCCGCGGCCAGGACCGAGAAGTAGGCGGTGTCCCCGCGGGTGCCGTCGGCCGCGATCCGGTGCCCGCGCAGCACCCCCTCGGCCACTGCTCCCAGGCGACGCATCGCCGCGATGCTGCGGGAGTTCCTGGCGTCGGCCCGCAGTGCCACGCGGTGCATTCCCCAGACGTCGAAGGCGTGGGTGAGCAGGGCGAGCTTGGCGGCCGGGTTGGTCGTGCCGCCCCACCACGGCCTGCCGTAGAAGGTGTGTCCGATCTCGCACCGTGCGACTCGCTCGTCGACCTCGTAGAAGGAGGTCGAGCCGCGCGTCGTGCCGTCCGGTCCGAGGACGGCGAAGGCGTAGCGCTGCGGGGTCGCGTGCGCGGTGCGCACCCAGGCAGTCATCTCCTCGACGGTGCGCGGCGTCGGGGACGTCATGCCCGCCCAGAGCTGGTCGTCGACGAGGTCGAGCAGGGCCGGGGCGTGGTCCTCGGTGAGGGGCACCAGCCGCAGGTCGGCGGCGCGGAGGGTCACCTGGTGGTGCACGTCAGGGGACCGTGCAGAGAGCGCGCTCGAAGCACAGGGAGTCGGCCTCGTGGACGTACGGGCCGTAGTTCGGGATCGGGGTGTAGCCCGCCGAGCGGTACAGGCCGATCGCCTCGGGCTGCAGCACGCCCGTCTCGAGGATCACCCGGCGCATCCCGTGCGCGGCGGCCGCGGCCTCGAGCGCGCTGAGGACGAGCCGCGACAGCCCCCGCCCGCGGTAGGGGGCACGGACGTACATCCGCTTGATCTCCCCCGAGCCGGCGCCGTACCGGGAGGCGTCGCGCAGCGAGCCGGTGGCGACGGCCTGACCGTCGACGTGCACGAGGAGGGTCACGAGCATCTCCTCGGCGGGGAGGATCGGCTCGGCGCCGCCGTCGTCGTCGTACCTGCCCCGGAGCTCGGCCTGCTGCTCGGCGCACAGCTCCTGCACCACAGGGTGGTCCCACGCGACCGTGGTGACGGCGGGTCCGGTCGACGGAGGTGCTCCCGTCGTCGGCGAGGTGACGGTGGTGGTGGCGTCCGGGGTGCTCATGCGCGCGGGCTCGGGGCGCTCAGCCGAGCAGGGTCGTCAGCACCGAGCTGAAGAAGCGCAGACCGTCGGTCCCGGTGCGGGGGCCGGCGTCGCCGTCGGGCCCGAACCCGACCTCGACGGCGTGCTCCGGGTGGGGCATGAGGCCGACGACGTTCCCGGCAGCGTTGGAGATCCCGGCGATGTCGCGGCGCGAGCCGTTCGGGTTCCAGCCCTCGTAGCGGAAGACGACGCGCCCCTCGCCCTCGAGCTCGTCGAGGGTGTGCTCGTCGGCGACGTACTGGCCGTCCTGATTCTTGAGCGGGATGGTGATGCGCTCGCCCTGGCTGTAGTCGCGGGTCCAGGCGGTCTCGGAGTTCTCGACGACGAGGACCTGCTCGCGGCACAGGAAGGTGCGGTGGTCGTTCTTGATCATCGAACCGGGCAGCAGGTGGGCCTCGGTGAGCACCTGGAAGCCGTTGCAGATGCCGAGCACGGGCAGGCCGCCGTGGGCCGCGTCGACGAGCTCGCCCATGACCGGGGCGAAGCGCGAGATGGCCCCGGCGCGCAGGTAGTCCCCGTAGGAGAAGCCGCCGGGCAGGACCACGGCGTCGACCCCGTGCAGGTCGGCGTCGGCGTGCCACAGCGGGACGGCGGTGCCTCCGGCGAGGCGCACGGCGCGGGCCGCGTCACGGTCGTCGAGGGTGCCGGGGAAGGTGA
>NZ_JALPKN010000020.1 GCF_023630195.1 Actinotalea sp. C106
GCCTCGGGGCGCGCCACGTCCGGGCGCACGACCGCGCCGTCCTCCAGGCGCGTGCGGGGCAGCGCGCCTGGGTGGTTGCCCTGCAGCCACACCACCAGGCCCTCACGCACGTAGCAGCGCAGGTCGAAGAGGGTGGGGGCGTCGGCGGCCGAGGCGAGGGCCCGCACGCGCACCAGACCGCCCGTCGCCTCCGTGACCTGGAGGATCCCGACGCGGTGGTCCCACAGCTCGGACCCCTGGAGCAGCCGGGTGAGCTCGAGGCGCATCTCGTCGACCGGCACGGTCCAGTCCAGGTCGAGCTCGACGGTGCCGAGCAGGTCGGCGGCGCGGCGGGTCCAGTTCTGGAACGGGGTCGAGGTGAACCACGTCGAGGGCAGGATCAGCCGGCGGTCGTCCCACAGGTGGACGACCACGTAGGTCAGGGTGATCTCCTCGATGCGACCCCACTCCCCCTCGACCACGACGACGTCGTCGACCCGGATCGCGTCGGTGAAGGCCAGCTGGAGCCCGGCGAAGAGGTTGGCGAGGCTGCTCTGGGCCGCGAGCCCGGCGACCACCGAGAGCACGCCGGCCGAGGCCAGCAGGCCGGCGCCGGCGACGCGGGCCCCCTCGAAGGTCAGCAGGGACGCCGCGATCGCGCAGAGCACCAGGGCGGCCACCGTGAGCCGTCGCAGGATGCTCACCTGGGTGCGCACCCTGCGGGCGTGCCGGTTGTCGGCGACGTCGGTGCGGTAGCGCGCCAGGGCTGCGTCCTCCGCGACGAAGGCCAGGGCGCCCACCAGCCACGCGAGGCAGGCGATGAGCGCGATCAGCAGGGCGTGCTCGACCGCCGGCCGCCAGGCCGCCCCGGCGTCGGTCTCGGTGGGCAGGCTGGTGACCAGCCTGATCGCGATCCACGACGCGCTGACCACGAGCGTGGCCCGCAACGGCTGGCGGGCGCGCCGCGAGAGGTTCTCGGCGAGCCAGGTCCGCCGGCCCGCCGCCCGGACGACGGCGGCGATGACCTCGGCGAGCACGAGGGCGACCACGAAGGCCGCGGCGACGGCGACGACCACCACCACGGCCGAGGTCGCCTCGCGGACGACCACACCGGTGGTGGTCTCGTCCTCGGGGGTGGCCAGGACGCGGGTTAGGTCATGGATGATGGCGGGGGGGAGCACGGGCCCAGACTAGGGCGGAACCCTGAGCACAGCCCATGTTCAAGTTTGTTGATTTCCGTTGAACCTTGTCGATACGCTGGGCTCATGAGCACCTGGTTGGTCACCGGCGGCGCCGGCTACATCGGATCCCACGTCGTGCAGGCCTTCATCGACCAGGGCATCACGCCCGTGGTCGTGGACGACCTCTCGAGCGGGCACGCGGAGTTCGTCCCCGAGGGCATCCCCTTCGTCCGGGCGAGCCTCCTCGAGTCCGACCGCATCGAGGCCGCCCTCCGTGAGCACGGGGCGACCGGCGTCGTGCACCTCGCAGGGTTCAAGTACGCGGGGGTCAGCGTCGAGCGCCCCCTGCACACCTACACGCAGAACGTCACCGGCACCGTGAGCCTGCTCGAGGCGATGGCCGCGGCAGGCACCACGAACATCGTGTTCTCCTCCTCGGCCGCCGTGTACGGCACCCCCGACACCGACCTCGTGACCGAGGCGACGGCCACGGCCCCCGAGTCCCCCTACGGCGAGAGCAAGCTCATCGGCGAGTGGCTGCTGGCCGACCAGGCTCGCGCCACGGCCTCCTCGGACGCCCCGCTGCGGCACACCTCGCTGCGCTACTTCAACGTGGTCGGGTCAGGCAGCCCCCGGCTCTACGACTCGAGCCCGCACAACCTGTTCCCCCTGGTGCTCGACGCCCTCGTGGCGGGCCGCACCCCGCGCATCAACGGCACCGACTACCCGACCCCCGACGGCACCTGCGTGCGCGACTACGTGCACGTGGCCGACCTCGCCGTCTCGCACGTCGCTGCGGCGCGAGCCCTCGAGCAGGGCACCCCCCTGGAACCCGTCTACAACCTGGGCTCGGGGGACGGCGTCTCGGTGCGGGAGATCATGCAGGCCATGGCCCAGGTCACCGGCATCGACTTCGCCCCCGAGGAGGCCCCGCGACGCCCGGGCGACCCGGCCCGCATCGTCGCCTCCGGGGAGCGCGCCGCGCGGGACCTCGACTGGCAGATGCGCCACACCCTGACGGACATGGTCGGCACCGCCTGGCAGGCCCGCCAGGCCTCCTCCTGATCGCCTAGGGCTCGCCCCTGCGGCCCGCACAGCCCCGGGGCCCCTCCTCAGGGACGCGGGGCGGGCTCCAGGGCCTGGAGCCCGGGGAGACGCGCCGCGACCTCCTCGAGGGTGCGCTCGCTGCCGGCGTAGACACCCTCGGGTCGTGGCCAGTGGATGACGACGTCGGTGTAGCCGAGGGCGGCTGCGCGCTCGACCCCCTCGACCAGCACCTCGGTCGAGGACAGCGAGAACACGGGGGCACCGTCCAGGCTCAGGTAGCGGTCGACCTCGCCGGGGGATCGACCGGCCTCGGCCGCCGCGGCGTCGAACCGCCCGGTCAGCTCGGCGAGCCCCTGCCACCACAGCTCCTGGGCCCGGGCCGGCGTCGGGCCTGCCTCCTCGATGCCGAGGCTCGGGCCGTAGGTGCCCCACCCCTGGCCGTGACGCGCGGCCAGACGCATCGCGCGCGGCCCGTTGGCGGCCACCACGAAGGGCACCCGCGGGGTCTGCACGCACCCCGGGATCATCCGCGCCCCGTGAGCCTCGAAGTGGGTGCCCACGTGATCCGTCACGGGCTGCCGCAGCAGGAGGTCGAGCATCCCGACGAACTCCTCGAACCTCTCGGTCCGGGTGCGCAGGCTCACGGGCGGGCCGAGCACCTCGGCGTCGACCCCCGTCCCGCCGGCCCCCACGCCGAGCACGAACCGCCCCTCGCTCACGTCGTCGAGCCCCAAGATCTCCTTGGCGAAGGTCACCGGGTGGCGGTAGTTGGGGCTCGCGACCCAGGTGCCCAGCCTGATCCGCTCGGTGGCCGTCGCGGCCGCCGCGAGCAGCGGGACCGTCGCGAGCCAGGGCTCGTCGACCAGGGAACGCCAGGCCAGGTGGTCGTAGGTCCAGGCGTGGTCGAAGCCGTACTCCTCGGCGCGCTGCCACCGCCGCCTCGCCTCGGGCCACCGGTCCTGGGGCAGCAGCACGATCCCGATCCGCATGTGTCTCCCTCTCTCGCCGTGCTCCCGCCCGCGCCGCCCGCCTACGCCCAGCCGAGCTCGTGCAGCCGCTCGTCGTCGATGCCGAAGTGGTGCGCCACCTCGTGGACCACCGTGACAGCGACCTCCTCGACCACCTCGGCGACCGTCTCACAGATGGCCAGGGTGGGGTGCCGGAAGATCGTGATCCGGTCTGGCAGCGACCCCGCCTCCCACCACAGGTCCCGCTCGGTCAGCGCGACGCCCTCGTAGAGGCCCAGGAGCTCGGGGTCCTCGGAGGGAGGGTCGTCCTCGACCAGCACCACGACGTTGTCGATCTGGGCCGCCAGCTCGGGAGGGATCCGGTCCAGGGCGTCCCGGACCGCCTCCTCGAAGGCCTCTCGCGTCATCTCCACCACCCCGCCATTGTGGCCGCTTTGGAGATCCCCGCCTCAGCCCGTATGCTTTCCGAGGTCTTACGACGCTACGACGTCACGGGCGTCCGTGTGACACGGCCCCCATCGTCTAGCGGCCCAGGACCCCGCCCTTTCACGGCGGTAGCACGGGTTCGAATCCCGTTGGGGGTACGAGCAGGACAGCAGCACACCGCAAGAGCAGTGCACAGCAAGATCTGCAGGAACCTTGTCTTACACAAGGCCCCGTAGCGCAGTTGGTTAGCGCGCCGCCCTGTCACGGCGGAGGTCGCGGGTTCAAGTCCCGTCGGGGTCGCTCGTCGCCCGCCCGGTCTCACGACCGGGCGTCGGCGTCAGCAGGGCCAGATAGCTCAGTTGGTAGAGCGTTCGACTGAAAATCGAAAGGTCCGCGGTTCGAACCCGCGTCTGGCCACCCAGCTCGCCCCACCCTGCGGCCCGCACCGCGCAGCCTCCTCGGTCCGCGTCGCTCCCGCACCTGGTGCCCCCGCCCCTCGCGCTCCCACACCGTCGCCGGTGCTCTCGTCGTGCTCTCCGATTGCCGAACCGCCCCATCGCGGGTTGGCTGGGGCAGAGAATGGGGCCCACCCCGCCGGCGCTGCCTGCGGGCCGACGACGACGAAGGACGTGGTGAGGTGACGAGCACGAACAGCACCGGGCGTGCCGACGCTCGACCGAGCATCGGCGAGCTCGTGCAGAACCTGACGGAGAAGCTCTCGCAGCTGATCCGCGACGAGATCGCGCTCGCCAAGGCGGAGATGACCGCGAAGGCCAAGCACGCCGGCATCGGGGCAGGGCTCCTGGCCGGTGCCGCCCTGCTCGGCTTCTTCGCCCTCGCGACCCTGATCGCGACCGCGATCCTGGGCCTCGCGAACGCGGTGCCCGCATGGCTCGCCGCACTGATCGTCGCCCTCGTCCTCCTGGCGATCACCGCGACGCTGGCCCTGATCGGCATCAAGACCCTCAAGAAGGGCGTGCCGCCGGTCCCCGAGCGGGCGCAGGAGAGCGTCAAGCTCGACGTCGAGGCCGTCAAGGAAGGACTCCAGTGATGAACGCGTCCACCACCGCCGCAGACTCCTCCGCCGAGGAGGAGAAGGACGAGCGCACCCCGCAGCAGATCGAGGCGGAGATCGCCCGGACCCGTCAGGAGCTCCGGCTCACCGTGGACGCGCTCTCGGACCGCCTCGACCCCCGCACCCAGGCGAACCTCGCGGTCGACGAGGTGAAGGCCGCGGTCGCCGAGGTCAAGCGCAAGGTCTCGGGAGAGTCCCGGCCGCTCGGTGAGCCCGAGCCGACCACGCGCGCCTGGGTGATTCTCGGTGCGGGGGCCGCGGCTGCCGTGGGGCTCCTCGCCACCATCGTCCGCAAGCTCTGAGCCGCACGCCTGAGTCCTTGCGTCCCGTTCCGCGAGACGTGACGTCCCTCACGCTGGGCACCTCACAGGGCCGTCCGGGGGTCGCGGGTCGCCGGAACGGCCGCAGAGCATGTACCGTTAGCGCACGACGAAGAACCAGCACCCCGGGGCCGCACGTGACAACACGGTGCCGCCCCGCTTCTACGTTAGAGGGGGTCGATGCCATGGGGCGCGGCCGTCAGAAGGCTAAGCAGACGAAGGTCGCTCGCGAGCTCAAGTACTCGAGCTACGAGCCGAACTACCGAGCCCTCGAGCAGGAGCTCACGTCTGGTGGACGCCGCAGCGACCTGGCGACGGAGAGCCGACAGGCCTCGGGAACCCCTGAGGACGCTGACGACTACGCCGACTGGTCAGCAGAGGATCGTTGACCGGTCGACACGCACCCTGACCTGTGCAGGACGGCAGGTCGGAACACGCAGTCGACGAGAACCCCGCAAGCCCTCGGGCCTGCGGGGTTCCGTCGCGTCTCAGGGGACGCCGCCACGCTCAGGCGGTGCGGTAGCCGCCGAGCATCTGCACCGCGCCGCCGTGCACACCCTTGGTCCCACGGATGACGCCCTCGCCCGTCTCGCCCTCGTCGGCGCGTACCCGGCCGAGCACCCAGGAGGGCACCCCGGCCTCGGCGAGCTGCGCCACGGCCCCGTCGACGCCCTCAGGGCTCACGACGGCCACCATCCCCACCCCGAGGTTCAGGGTGGCCTCGAGGTCGGTCCACGGCACGTCGCCCAGACGGCGCACCATCTCGAAGACCGCGGGAACCGTCCAGCTCGACCGGTCGACCTCGGCGAGCAGCCCGGGCGGGAGCACCCGCGCCAGGTTCGCCGCGAGTCCCCCGCCGGTCACGTGGCTCAGGGCGTGCAGGTGGCGCCCAGCGTCCCGCGCCAGGGCGAGGCACGGGCGGGTGTACAGGCGGGTGGGCTCGAGGAGCTCTTCGCCGAGCCTGCGGCCCAGCTCGGGGACCTCGCGGTCCAGGGACCAGCCGGCGACCTGGACGACCCGGCGCACGAGCGAGTAGCCGTTGGAGTGCAGGCCCGAGGAGGCCATCGCGAGGACCACGTCCCCCGCCTGGACCCGTTCCGGGCCGAGGACGTCCTCGGCCTCCACGATGCCCGTCGCGGCCCCGGCGACGTCGTACTCGTCGGGGGCGAGCAGGCCAGGGTGCTCGGCGGTCTCACCACCCACCAGGGCGGTCCCGGTCTCGGCGCAGGCCTCGGCGATGCCGCGGACGATCGCGGCGACCCGCTCGGGGACCACCGACCCGGTCGCGATGTAGTCGGTCATGAACAGCGGCTCGGCGCCCACCACGACGATGTCGTCCACGACCATGCCGACCAGGTCGAAGCCGATCGTGTCGTGCACGTCCATGGCCTGCGCGATGGCGACCTTGGTGCCGACGCCGTCGGTCGAGGTCGCGAGCAGCGGCCGCCGGTACCGCGAGACCGCCGCGAGGTCGTAGAGCCCGGCGAACCCGCCGACCCCGCCCAGCACCTGCGGACCGTGGGTGGCGCGCACGGCGTCCTTCATGAGCTCGACGGCCCGGTCCCCTGCCTCGGTGTCGACCCCCGCCGAGGCGTAGGTGACCGGCTGGCGCTCAGACGCGCTCACGGCTGCTCGAGCGCGCTCGCGCCACCGGTCGAGGTCAGCAGCGAGGACAGACCGTCCTCGGGCGCCCCCAGGGGCAGCTCGCTCTGCTCGAGCAGGTGCTTGCCGAGCCGGTCCGCCGGAGGCAGCTCGATGGGGTACTTCCCGGTGAAGCAGGCGGTGCACAACCGGGCCGAGGGCTGCTCGGTGGCCTCGATCATGCCTTCGAGGGACAGGTAGCCCAGGGAGTCCGCCCCGATCGAGCGCCCGATCTCGTCCGGGGTGAGGCCCGTGGCGATGAGCTCGGCCCGTGAGGCGAAGTCGATGCCGTAGAAGCAGGGCCACTTGACCGGCGGCGCGGAGATCCGCACGTGCACCTCGGCGGCCCCAGCCTCGCGCAGCATCCGGACGAGGGCACGCTGGGTGTTGCCGCGCACGATCGTGTCGTCGACCACCACGAGCCGCTGCCCGCGGATGACGTCCTTGAGCGGGTTGAGCTTGAGCCGGATGCCCAGCTGGCGCAGGGTCTGCGAGGGCTGGATGAAGGTCCGCCCCACGTAGGCGTTCTTGGTCAGCCCCTGCGCGTACCGGATCCCCGACTCGGCCGCGTAGCCGATGGCCGCCGGGGTCCCGGACTCGGGCACCGGGATGACGAGGTCGGCGTCGACCGGGAACTCCCGTGCCAGGGCGCGCCCCATCTCGACCCGCGCGGCGTGCACCGAGCGCCCGGAGATGCTCGTGTCCGGCCGGGCCAGGTAGATGTACTCGAAGGAGCAGCCCGTGGGCGTGGCCGGAGCGAAGCGCGTGCTGCGCAGCCCGTCGGCGTCGATCGCGATCAGCTCGCCAGGCTCGACCTCGCGCACCAGCGAGGCACCGACGATGTCCAGGGCGGCGCTCTCGCTCGCGACCACCCAGCCGCGCTCGAGGCGACCGAGGACCATCGGTCGGACGCCGTGAGGGTCCCGCGCCGCGTAGAGGGTGTGCTCGTCCATGAAGACCAGGCAGAAGGCCCCGCGCAGCCGCGGCAGCACCTCGAGGGCGGTGGCCTCGAGGGTGTGGTCGGGGTCGCCCTGCAGCAGAGCCGTGACCAGCGCGGTGTCGGTGGTGGTGCCGCGGGCGAGCTCCCCGCGGCGCTGCGAGCCGTAGCGCTCGGCCACCAGGTCGACGAGCTCGGCGGTGTTGGTGAGGTTGCCGTTGTGGCCCAGGGCGATCGTCCCGCCGGCCGTGGGGCCGAGGGTGGGCTGGGCGTTCTCCCAGGTCGAGGCACCGGTGGTCGAGTACCGGGTGTGCCCGATCGCGATGTGGCCGGTCAGCGCGTTGAGCGCCGTCTCGTCGAAGACCTGCGAGACCAGGCCCATGTCCTTGTAGACGAGGAGCTGGTCGCCGTTCGAGGCGGCGATGCCTGCTGACTCCTGGCCCCGGTGCTGCAGGGCGTACAGGCCGAAGTAGGTGAGCTTGGCGACCTCCTCACCGGGGGCCCAGACCCCGAAGACGCCGCACGCGTCCTGGGGTCCCTTCTCACCGGGCATGAGGTCATGGCTGAGACGTCCGTCACCGCGGGGCACGGCGCCATCGTCGCACACGCCGCCCGGGTCGCGCGCGCCACGTCCGGTGCCTCACGCGCTGCAGACGGGCCCCCCGGAGCCCCCGGTCTCAGCGCCGCGAGCGCCGGTCCGCGACCACGGCGACCACGGCGCCGAGGATCGCGCCCAGGACGGCCAGGGTCAGTCCGGTGAAGACGACGACGGGCCCCAGGCCGAGCTCGTTGGTGCCGCCGCGCCAGAGCAGCACGGTGGGCACCGCGACGAGGATCCCCAGCAGCGCACCGGCCACGACGAAGCCCCGGTAGCGGGGCGCGCGGCGCACCGAGGCGGGAGTGGCGACCCGCTCGAGCTCCTCGGCGTCGGGCACGGGTGCGGGCTCGGGCGCCGGGACAGAGGGGGCCGGGGCGGGCTCACCGGGAACCTGGTCCGGGACGGCCTGGCCCTCGACGGGCTGGTCCGGGTCTGGGGTGTTCTGGTCGGACGACACAACCGGACCCTACCCGCGGGGAGCGAGCAGGGTCCGGTTGCCGTGCGTCATGCCTCGGACGGCTGTGACCTCAGGTCGTCAGCCGACGTGGGCTCAGGGGCGCCACCAGCCGATGAAGAGGTACCAGAGCCAGCCGAAGAGCTTCTTGACCAGGTCGACCAACCAGTTGCCCCCCGGCTCACCGGGCTCCTCAGGCTCCTCGGGCTCGTCCGCCTCGGCCACGGTCACCGTGAACTCGGCGCTGGTGCCGGTCTCGGTCTCCGCGACGACCAGGAGCTCGCCCGTCTCGGTGCCCTCGGGCACCGTGAAGGTGACGCTCGCCCGGCCCACCTCGTCGGTGGTGTCGACGATGGTCGGGTCGATCGCCGAGGTCGCGAGGACCTCGTCACCCACCCGCACCGTCACCTCGTCGGGCTGCTGCTCCCCGGCGCTGTACAGCAGGGAGGAGAGCTCGACCGTGACCTCGTCCTCGGGCAGGTAGCCCGCGGCCGGCGGGTCGACGACCTGGACACCCACGGCCCGCTGCGCGAGGTCGGGGCTCACGGGCGACAGCTCGCCCAGGTAGTCGACGAAGGCCTGCAGGTCCACGCGACCCGAGTCCTGGGAGTTGCTGCCCTCCGCGAGGGTCGCGAAGTTGTCCCCGCCCGAGGCGAGGAAGGAGTTCACGACCACCGTGTACCCGGCCTCGAGGTCGAGCGGCTCCCCGTCGACCAGCACCCGGTCGATCCGCTCGCCCTGCGGGGCGGTCGGGTCGTAGGTGTAGGTCACGCCCGAGGTGCCGAGCTTGAGGAACGGCCGGCTGGCCCCCGCGGGCTGCCACTGCTCCTCGAGCACATCGACCACCTGCTGGCCGGTGAGGGTCATGGTGACCAGCGTGTTGGCGAAGGGCTGGACGTTGGCGGCCTCCCGGTAGGTGACGTTCCCGTCCGGGTCCCCCTCACCGCTCGAGCCGTAGGTGAGGTCGGCCCGCAGCCCGCCCGGGTTCATGAAGGCGATCTGGGTGCCCGCGTCCTGCGTGGCCCAGCGCTGCACGTCGGCCACGAGGTTGTTCAGGGTGGACTCGCCACCCCGGTTCTCCGAGCCGTCCGACTGCTGGGCGCGGCGCAGGTCGGCGGTGATCTCCCCGAGGGAGACCTCACCGAGCTCCTCGGCGACCTCGACCGCGTCGGCCACGATGGCCGCGACCTCCTCGTCCGGCTCGAAGGCCGGCTCGCCGTCGACCACCAGCGGGACGATCTCCGCCGCGTTCTCCACGACCTCGCCCTCGGCGTCGACCGTGAGGGTGACCCGGGCGAGGTTCTCGCCGTACTGGCCACCCTGGACCACCGGCCGGGTCAGGCCGTCGGCCCAGCCCTCGACGGGGATCTGGTGGGTGTGCTCCTGGTGGGTGTGGCCGGCGAAGATCGCGTCGACCTCGGGGCTGACCTCGGTCGCGATGCGACCGAAGTCCGAGTCGTCCGTCGAGTCCGCGATGTCGGCCGAGGCAGGGCCCTCGTGGACCAGCAGCACGAGCACGTCGGCCTCACCGTTGGCGGGGTCGCCGTCGGTCAGGTCAGCCGCGACGCGGTTGACCTCCTCGACGATCGGCCGGAACTCCAGGCTCGCGATCCCGGCCGGGGTGACGAGCGAGGGCATGTTCTCGGTGAGGGCACCGATGAAGCCCACGTCCACCCCGTCGACCTCGGTCACCCAGTACTCGTCGTAGGCGGGTTCGCCGGTCTCACGGTCGTAGACGTTGGCCCCCAGGTGCGGGAAGTCCGCGAGCGGGACCACGCGGTCGTCGAGGTCCTCGCGGCCCCGGTCGAACTCGTGGTTGCCCAGCGCGGCAGCGTCGAGCCCCATCGCGTTGAGGGCCTCGATGGTCGGGGTGTCCTCCTGGACGAAGGAGGTGAAGGTCGAGGCGCCGATGTTGTCCCCCGCGGAGAGGAACAGCGTGTTCGGGTTCGCGTCCCGGTAGGAGCTCACCGCCCCGGCCAGGACCGCGGCCCCCGCCGTGGAGGAGCTGGCCTCGATCCGCCCGTGGAAGTCGTTGATGGTCAGCAGGTCGATCTCGACCGTGCCGTCACCACCGTCAGGCCCCTCGGCTGTGAGCCCGACGAGGATCGGGTCGTGGTCGGAGGAGCGGTACACGGTCCCGGCCTCGGCCTGGGGGAAGGCCCCGTAGTACTGGTAGCCGAACCACTCGGGGGCGTTGATCTCCCAGACGTCGGCCCCGGTCACGCGCTCGGCGAAGGACGGGGTCGCGAGGGCGTGGTCGAGGGACCCGGCCTCGCCGTCGAAGGTGTAGGTGTACTGGCCCGAGGCGTGCTGGGCCGTGAGGTCTACGTAGCCCGCCGCCGCGAAGGCCGCGATCGGGTCCTCCTGGCTGTAGGAGTTCAGGTCACCGAGTACCGCGACGTCCTCTATGCCGGCCCCGATGACCTCCTCCTCGACGAAGGAGATGACCGCCTCGGCCTGGCCGACGCGCTCGGCGTTGAAGAAGCCCTGGCCGTCGGCCGGCTCCTCGCCCTGCCCGCCGCCCTTGGACTTGAAGTGGTTCGCGACCACCGCGAACTCCTCCCCGCCGTCGAGCGGGAGGAAGGTCTGGGCGATCGGCTCGCGGGCGATGTTCCACACGGTCTCGTCGACCGGGGCGAGGCTGTCACCCACAGGCTCGACCGTGCCCGTGCGGTAGATGATCGCGTTCATGATCGCGTCGGTCTCGGTCGCCCCCTCGCCGACGAGCACCGCGGGGGTGGGCACGTAGGCCCAGACCTCGCTGCCCTCGGCCACGTTCAGGGCGGCGACGAGGTCGGCGAGCGCGACGTCGGGGGTCCCGTCGCCGAACTGCACCGAGTTCTCGATCTCCTGCAGGGCGACGACGTCGGCCCCGAGCGAGGTGATGGCCTCGACGATCTTGGGCTTCTGCAGGTCGAACTGAGCCTGGTTCCGGGCGCCGCGCGCGTCGGAGTCGTCCTCGGCGAAGGTCGTGAAGTAGTTGAGGACGTTGAAGGCCGCGACCGCGAGGTCCCCGCCGACCTCGGCCGGAGCCTCGGGACGCGGGTTCAGCTCGGGGAAGGTCGGCTTCTGCTCGGCCGGGGTCTGCGCGCTGATCGGCGTGGTGGGCTGCAGGCGCCACTCGTCGAAGCCGTAGTGCAGCACGTAGGTCAGGTCGGCGAAGTCGACGCCGTCACCGACGCGGACCGGGTCCTCGGCGGTGAGGTAGGGCTGGGTCGCGCCGGTCACCTGGCTGCTGCGACCGTCGTCCAGAAGGAGGCGACGGGCCGCGTTCTGGGCCGCGATCGCGTCGGCCTCGGCCCCGGGCCGGGCCAGCTCGGTGCTCTTGACCGGCAGGGTGTCCCCCGCGCTGAGCCACACGGTGCCGTAGCGGTCGACCTCGTGGGTCGAGGCCACCAGGTAGTCGCCCTCGGGGGCGACGAGCATGCCCTCGAAGGGCTCGCGGTCCGCGCCCGTGAGGGAGTCCGGCAGGCCGACCGGGTCGGGCAGCTGGCCGTCGCCGAGCACCTCGACCGCTCCGCCCGCTCCGGCGGCGGAGATCTGGGTCAGCCCGTAGTACTCGCCGGCGACGCCGGTGACCTGCACCAGGTCGCCGATCTGGGCGTCGGTGGTCCGGGTGTTGAGGTAGACGAAGATGCCGTCCGAGGCCCCGGGGGTCGCGTCCTCGGTCCCGCCCGAGCCGGCGGTCTGCACGTACAGGCCGCGGTAGCCGCCCGTGGTGTGGTCGGCCGTGACCACGCCCTCGACGGTGACCGTGCTGCCTGCCAAGGGGGTGGCGTCGCCGGTGCCCTGCACCTCGGCGATCGTGTGCGTCACCTCGGCCGCGGCGGCAGGGGGGACGAGAACGGCAGCGAGGCCCAGAGAGCCTGCTGCCGAGAGGGTGACGAGGCGCCGGGTACGGCGCCGGGCGTGGTGCATCGGGCTGACCTCCAGGGGGTCACTGCACGGAGCGAAGGCGCGCGAGGCGGCGCCCTGACCCGGTGCACGCTATAGGCCGACCGGGTGAAGATCCACCCCCCCTGTGACCTTGGTCATCGAAGGTTTGACCTTCGTTCACCAGGTGGGCGGGACCGTCCCGCGAGGTGAACGGCCGGAAGGACCCCGGCCGTCGCTCTCCGCCGGGCTGGGTAGCCGTCAGCGCGGACGGGCTGCCTGGAGCGGGAGGTACGGCGCGAGGTCGGCCCGGGCCCCCGAGGCGCGGACCCGCCCCGAGGCGAGGGCCTCGACCCAGGGGATCTGCCCGCTGACCAGGGCCAACCAGGTGCCGGGATCGGTCTCGACCACGTTGGGGGGCGTGCCGCGGGTGTGCCGCGGCCCCGCGACGGCCTGCACGGCGCCGTCGGGGGGGACGCGCACCTCGACCGACGGACCGGGGGCGACCTCGGCGAGCTCCTCGAGGGAGAAGCGGACGGCGGTACGCACCTGGGCCCGGGTGGCGCCCTCGGGATCAGCCCGCCAGGCGGCGAGGGCCGCGCGGCCTGCAGCGGGGTCGGTGCGTCGTGCCGGTGCCATGCCAGGCAGCCAACCACAGAAAACTCGTCCTCAAGATCGGAGGCCGAACGACCGATGGGAGCATCAGTCAGCACCGCGGTGCCATGGGGGCCCAGGGCGACTGTCCTGAGAGGCATACACGCATGGCTCGACGCCCTGTCCTGCTCGCCGCTGCGACGGCACTCCTGCTCCCGGTCGTGGGCCTCGCCCCTGCCGGGGCGACCACCGGGACCACGGTCACCGCACCGACGGTCTCCCCGACCACCGCCGTGGTGGCCGAGGGCTCGACCGAGCCCGAGACCGTCACCGGCGAGGTCCAGCGGCTCGCGGTCGAGCTGCGCGACGGCGGCGGTTTCCAGGCGACCTTCGTGGTGCCGCCCGAGGGCGACCCGGTGCGGGTCCCCGACGAGGTGGTCGCCGAGGTGACCACCGGGTCGACCGTCGAGGTGGTCGTCGTCGGTGCCGACCCGCTCGAGGCCGCGACCGAGCCCGAGACCTCGGCCGAGCTGCTCGAGGTCGACGTGCTCACCGCGGTCCCCGAGGCTGAGGTCGTCGAGCCCGAGATCGCCGAGGCGCCCGGCGCGGTCGCCGTCCGGCCCGTGCACCTGATCTCCGGCCGGATCTCCGGCCAGGCCGCCCCCACGATCCTGAGTACCCACCTCGCGACCGACCTGACCACCCGTGTCACGCCCTACTGGTCGGACTCGACCGACGGGCAGATCGCCTTCAGCGAGTCGAGCCGGCAGGACGGCGCGGTCTACGGCGCCTGGGGCACGACCAGCACCTGCACCAACGCCCAGATCCTCAAGGCCCTGGACTGGGCGAGCACGCAGGCCGGCCTCCCGACCACGCCAGGCCACGGGCAGCACGCCGTCCTCTACACCCCCGACTTCCGCGTGTGCGGCTTCGCCGGGGTGGCCCACGTGGCCGACGGCGGCGCCGCGTGGATCAACGGGGACACCAACCGTGCGAGCCGTTGGATGACCTTCGCCCACGAGCTGGGTCACACCCTCACCCTCGGCCACTCGAACTCGCGCACCTTCTGCGACGGCGACCTCGCGGACGGGCACGACCACGAGTGCTACGCGGGCGAGTACGGCGACGCCTACGACGTCATGGGCGTGGGCACCTCGGCGGGACCGCTCAGCGGCGCCCACCTGCAGACCCTCGGCCTGCTCGGTGGTGACTCGACGGTCTCGGCTGCGGCATCGACCACGGTCGCCCTGGCCCCCGTCGGCGGTCTCACCGGCACCCGCTTCCTCACCTTCACCTCGGGCGGGGCGACGTACCACGTCGAGTACCGGGCCGCCGTCGGCCGGGACGCGGACCTGGGGACGACCCGTGGCGGCTGCGCCTACGGCGTCTTCGACTGCCTGGAGCTCGACAGCTACGACCCGGGCGTCGTCGTGCGCCGCGTCGACTCCCCGCGAGCAGGGGCCGAGACCTGGCTCCTCGACGCCGGCGTCGAGGACCCCGCCTACGTCAGCACCGAGCCCTGGTTCGTGCTCCAGCAGGGTCGCACCTTCACCACGGCCGACGGCGGCGCCGCGGTCCAGGTCACCGCGCAGTCCTCGGGCGCGGCGACCGTCGCGCTGACCATCGGCCCGGACCTGCGTCCGGGCAAGCCCACGGTCTCGGCCCTCTCGGGCACGGCCACCGACGGCAAGGCCTTCTACACCCAGGGAACCACGACGAAGGTCCAGTGGAGCGTGCCGGACGGGGCGGCCCTCGTGAAGCAGCAGGTGCTTCGCAACGGCGTCGTCGTCGCGACGGTCGGGGCAGCCGACCGCACCGCGACCGTCCCTCTCAACAAGGGCAAGAACGTCATCGTGGTCCGCGCGCTGAGCCAGACCGCGACCGCCGCGAGCGACGGCGTGACGGTCACCCGGGACTCGATGGCACCGACCTTCCCCCAGGCCCCCCAGCTCGCCCTCCGCACGGGCGTGGTCTCCACCTCGGCTGTCCCCGTGACCCTGACGTGGAAGGCCTCGGACGCGACCCTGCGGGACGTCAGCCTCGCGCAGCCCACGGGCCTTACGGCCACCTACAAGCCCGCGACCACGAGCGCGAAGTACGTCGTGCCCCGCGGCTCGCGGACGTGGGCGCTCAAGGCCCGGGACTGGTCGGGGCGCACCACGACCGCCTCGATGGTCCGGGACATCCGCACCGCACCGGAGACGTCGGCCTCCCGCACCGGGACGTGGCGTGCCGCGGGCCACAGCCAGCTGCTCGGCGGCAAGGCGCTGGTCTCCGAGACCCGCATGTCGACGATGAGCTACAAGTTCACCGGGCGCAGCGTCGGCTGGGTCGCCCAGACAGGCCCGGACAAGGGCCGTGCCACGGTCTACGTCGACGGCAAGAAGATCGGCACCGTGGACACGTACTCGAAGACCCAGGTCCGGCGGAACGTCGTCTGGACGAAGAGCTGGGCGACCTCGGGCACCCACACGGTGAAGATCGTCGTGCAGGGCACCGCGGGGCGGCCGCGCGTGGTGAGCGACGGGTTCGTCGTCCTGCGCTGACCTGACCCGAACCGTGGGGCTGCCGAGCGCGGCAGCCCCACGGGCGGCCCCTCGCCCTCGGACGACCTCGCCCTCGGACGACCTCGCCCTCAGACGACGCCGAGGGCGAGCATGGCGTCCGCGACCCGACGGAAGCCCGCGATGTTGGCCCCGAGCACGTAGCTGCCCGGGACGCCGTACTCCTCGGCGGTGCCCGCGCACCGGTCGTGGATGTCGGTCATGATCTCGGCGAGCCGGTCCTCGGTGTGCTCGAAGGTCCACGAGTCCCGCGAGGCGTTCTGCTGCATCTCGAGGGCCGAGGTCGCCACGCCGCCGGCGTTGGCCGCCTTGCCCGGCGCGAACAGGACGTCGGCCTCCTGGAAGAGCGCGGCGGCGTCGCGGGTGGTGGGCATGTTGGCGCCCTCGGCGACGACCTTCACCCCGTTGCGGAGGAGGGCCGTCGCGCCGGCGACGTCGAGCTCGTTCTGGGTGGCGCACGGGAGGGCGACGTCGACGGGCACGTCCCAGACGCTGCCCGTGGTCGAGAGGTGAGCACCGGTACGACGCGCCACGTAGTCCGCGGCGCGCCCGCGCTGGACCTCCTTGACCTCCTTGAGCAACTCGAGGTCCACGCCCTGCTCGTCCACGACGTAGCCCGAGGAGTCGGAGAACGTGACCACGCGGGCGCCGAGCTGCTGGGCCTTCTGGGCCGCGTAGATCGCGACGTTGCCCGCACCGGAGATGCTCACGCGGCGCCCGTCGAGGGACTCGCCCTGCGTGCGGAGCATCCGATCGGCGAACAGCACGGTGCCGTACCCGGTGGCCTCGGTGCGCACCAGGGAGCCGCCCCAGGCCAGCCCCTTGCCGGTCAGGACCCCCGACTCGTACCGGTTGGTGATCCGCTTGTACTGGCCGAAGAGGTAGCCGATCTCCCGTCCGCCGACGCCGATGTCCCCCGCGGGCACGTCGGTGTGCTCACCGATGTGCCGGTACAGCTCGGTCATGAAGGACTGGCAGAAGCGCATCACCTCGCCGTCCGAGCGTCCGCGAGGGTCGAAGTCCGAGCCGCCCTTGCCCCCGCCGATGGGCATGCCCGTGAGGGCGTTCTTGAAGACCTGCTCGAAGCCCAGGAACTTCACGATCCCCAGGTAGACCGACGGGTGGAAGCGCAAGCCCCCCTTGTAGGGTCCGAGGGCCGAGTTGTACTCGACCCGGAAGCCCCGGTTGATCTGCACCTTGCCGTGGTCGTCGACCCAGGGCACCCGGAAGATGATCTGGCGCTCGGGCTCGCAGATCCGCTCGAGCACCGCCGCGTCCGCGTAGTGCGGGTGCTTGGCCAGGACCGGCCCGAGGCTGTCGAAGACCTCGCGCACCGCCTGGTGGAACTCGGACTCGCCGGGGTTGCGGCTCAGGACCTGGGCGTAGACGGGCTCGAGCTTGCTGTCCATGGGCGGTGCTCCTTCGGGGCGCGACGTCGCGCCGGTCGTTCCGTGGGTGGGACGGACCGGCGGGCCGTGCGGGCCCGTGGCCCGCCCCGGTGGGTCAGGCGAACAGTCGCGGCAGGGTGTCCCGGTGCGCCTGGGCGAGCTCGTCGAGCCCGACGGTGAACAGGTGCTGGACCTCGAGGGCAGGCCCTGCGGTAGCCCCCGATCCGTCGTGGTCGGCGTCGGTGGTGTCGTCGGTGACGCCGATCCGCTGGTGGGCCACGCCCCGGGCGGTGCACATGTCGACGAAGCGCACCTCCTCGGTGCGCGGGACGGCGACGATCGCCCGCCCGGCAGACTCGGCGAAGAGCGCCTCGAAGGGCGTGATCTCGTCGCGGGCGCACAGCTCGTCGAGCCACACGCGGGCCCCCGTGCCGTAGCGCAGGCAGGCCTCGACCAGGCCCTGGGCCAGGCCACCCTCGGAGAGGTCGTGAGCGGCGTCGACCAGGCCGTCCCGCGAGGCGTTGACGAGGATCGCGGCGAGGGTGCGCTCGGCCGCGAGGTCCACCCGGGGCGGCAGCCCGCCGAGCTGGCCGTGCACGACGTCGGCCCAGGCCGATCCGTCGAGCTCGCCGCGCGTCGAGCCCAGCAGGTAGATGGCCTGCCCGGGCACCCGCCAGCCCGAGGGGGTGGCGCGGGCGACGTCGTCCAGGACGCCGAGCACGCCGACCACGGGGGTCGGGTGGATCGAGGAGTCGATCGTGCCGGGCTCACCCGTGCCGTTGTACAGGGAGACGTTGCCACCCGTGACGGGCACACCGAGCTCGGCGCAGGCGTCGGCGAGGCCCTCGATCGCACGGACCAGCTGCCACATCGAGTCCGGGTCCTCGGGGGAACCGAAGTTCAGGCAGTCGGTCACCGCGAGGGGGCGGGCGCCGACGGTCGCGACGTTGCGGTAGGCCTCGGCCAGGGCGAGCTGGGCACCGAGATACGGGTCGAGCTTGGCGTAGCGGCCGTTCGCGTCGGTGGCCAGGGCCACGCCCAGGCCGGACTCCTCGTCCACGCGGATCACGCCGCCGTCGTCGGGCTGGGCCATGGCCGTGTTGCCCTGGACGAAGCGGTCGTACTGATCGGTCACCCAGGACTTGCTCGCGAGGTTCGGCGAGGCGACCAGGCGCAGCAGGGTCTCGCGCAGCTCGTCCCCCGAGGCGGGGCGCGGGTAGCGGGCGGCGCCGTCGGGGCCGCTCGCCGTGTCGGCCTGCAGACCGTCCATCCAGACGGGGCGCGCGTAGGGGCGGTCGTAGACGGGGCCCTCGTGGGCGACCGTGCGCGGGTCGACGTCGACGATGCGGTGGCCGTGGTGGTCGATGGTGAGGCGGCCAGTGCCCGTGACCTCGCCGATCACGGCGGTCTCGACGTCCCACCGGTTCGTGATCGCGAGGAACTCCTCGAGCTTGGCGGGGGTGACCACCGCCATCATCCGCTCCTGGGACTCGGACATGAGGATCTCGCCCGCGGTCAGGCTCGGGTCGCGCAGCAGGACGTTCTCGAGGTCGACGTGCATGCCGCCCTCGCCGTTGCTCGCGAGCTCGGAGGTCGCGCAGGAGATGCCCGCGGCGCCCAGGTCCTGGATGCCCTCGACCACGCGCGCGGCGTATAGCTCGAGGCAGCACTCGATGAGCACCTTCTCCATGAAGGGGTCGCCCACCTGCACCGAGGGGCGCTTGGAGGGGACGCCGTCCTCGAAGGTCTCGCTCGCGAGGATCGAGGCCCCGCCGATGCCGTCACCGCCGGTGCGCGCCCCGAAGAGCACCACCTTGTTGCCCACGCCCGAGGCGTTGGCCAGGTGGATGTCCTCGTGGCGCAGCACTCCCACGCACAGGGCGTTGACCAGCGGGTTGCCCTGGTAGGCCGAGTCGAAGACCAGCTCGCCGCCGATGTTCGGCAGGCCCAGGGAGTTGCCGTAGCCGCCGACCCCGGCGACCACGCCGTGCACCACGCGGGCCGTGTCCGGGTGGTCGACCGCGCCGAAGCGCAGCTGGTCCATGACCGCGACCGGGCGGGCGCCCATCGAGATGATGTCCCGGACGATGCCGCCGACGCCGGTGGCCGCACCCTGGTAGGGCTCGACGAAGCTCGGGTGGTTGTGGCTCTCGACCTTGAAGGTCACGGCCCAGCCGTCACCGATGTCCACCACGCCCGCGTTCTCGCCAATGCCGACGAGCAGGTGCTTGCGCATCTCCTCGGTGGTCTTGTCCCCGAACTGGCGCAGGTGCACCTTGGAGGACTTGTACGAGCAGTGCTCGGACCACATGACCGAGTACATCGCGAGCTCGGCGGCGGTGGGCCGACGGCCCAGCAGCTCGACGATGCGCTCGTACTCGTCAGGCTTGAGGCCCAGCTCGGCGAAGGGCAGGGCGGTGCCCGGGGTCGCCGCGGCGTGCGCGACGGTGTCGGGCAGCGCGCCGTGCGAGGAGTCCGTCGCAGCCTGGGCGACGTCGGACGAGGTGTCAGGTGCGGAGGTCATCGATTCCCTACCGAAGGGCCCACGGGGTCGGGGCTCAGGCTACCTGGGCGTGGCGGCACCTCGGGCGACGTCTCGGCACAGGGCCGACGCGCGGGCAGCCCGACGCCGGGCCACCGCCCCACGGAACAGACACCCAGCCCCCGCGGTTGGCGTGAGCAGCGACCACGACCAGGAGGCAGAGTGAGCATCGAGCTGGGCATCGACCACTTCGGCGACGTGACCGAGCGTCCCGACGGCACCCTCAAGCACGAGGGCGAGGTGCTGCGGGAGCTCCTCGAGCAGGGCATCCTCGCCGACCAGGTGGGCATCGACCTGATCGGGCTGGGCGAGCACCACCGCGACGACTACGCCGTCTCCGCCCCCGAGGTGGTGCTCGCCGCGATCGCCGCCCGCACCGAGCGGATCCGTCTGGCCTCGGCCGTGACGGTGCTCTCCTCCGACGACCCGGTGCGCGTGTTCCAGCGCTTCTCGACCCTCTCGGCCCTGAGCGGCGGGCGGGCCGAGGTCGTCGTCGGGCGGGGCTCCTTCACCGAGTCCTTCCCGCTGTTCGGCTACCCCCTCGAGCAGTACGAGGAGCTCTTCGAGGAAAAGCTCGACCTGTTCCGGCGCCTGCTCGACGGCGGGACGATCAGCTGGACCGGACGCCTGCGCCCCTCGCTGCAGGGCCAGGTCGTCTACCCCCGGCTCGAGGGGGACCTGCCGACCTGGGTCGGGGTCGGCGGCAGCCCCGAGTCCGTCATCCGCACCGCGCGCCACGGCCTGCCGATGATGCTCGCGATCATCGGTGGCGACCCGATGCACTTCCGCCCGTACGTCGAGCTCTACCACCGGGCGCTCTCCGAGCTCGGCACCGGCCCGGGACGCGTCGGGCAGCACTCCCCTGGGCACATCGCCGACACCGACGACGAGGCCAAGGAGCAGGTCTGGCCGCACTACCGGAAGTACGTGGGCCGCATCGGCCGCGAGCGCGGATGGCCGCCGCCCACGCGCGAGTCCTTCGAGAACGCCGCCGGGCCCGACGGCGCTCTCATGGTCGGCTCCCCCGAGACGGTCGCCTCGAAGATCGTCCGCAGCGCCCAGGGCCTGGGCCTGGACCGGTTCAGCCTCAAGCTCTCCCAGGGCGCGCTGCCGCACGAGCACACGATGCGCGCGATCGAGCTCTACGGGACGCGGGTCGCTCCCCTGGTCCGCGACGCCCTCGCCGCCTGACCCGGCGCGACCCGGGTCCGTGCGGCCCGGTTCGTGCCGGGCTGGACCGCGTGCGGCACGGGCGGGTCTGGGCGCGCGGGCGGATCTAGGCGTCTGTGGCAGGCCAGAGCCCAGGAGCCCGCAGGCCGAGCCGCTTCTGGGTCTGGTCCGCCAGCCACCGCGCGTAGGGCACGAGGTCCACCGGCTCCCCCGCCCATTCCTCCGCCGTGGCGAGGCTGGTGCGCGAGCGCTCACCGTCGGGGTCGTCGTCGAGGGGGTCGTTGACGATCGTGCCGTCGAGGTGCAGCTTGACCCCCACCGTGTGCTCGATCCAGAGCTTCTGCCGGGCCGCCTCGCCCACATCCGCCGGGACCTCGTGCTCCCTCGTGACGAAGACGCACACGCACCATCGCGCCCGCGACCGGTCGGTGGCCTCGAGCCGCTGCAGGTTCCCGTCCGTGAGGGTCAGCGGAGCGGGGACGTCCACCGTCGCGGCTCCCTCCTCCGCGATCGCCGAGGACATCGCGAAGAGCAGCTCGTGCCGCGCACGCTCCGCAGCGGCCGGGCCCACCAGCTCCGCCGCCTCGAGGCTCCCGCGGCCGTGCACGACGCCGTCCCGGACCACACCGACGTCGAGGTCGAGGTCCCCGTCCCCCCAGACCGAGAGGCGCAGCGTGCCGCCCGCATCGAGGTGCACCTCTCCGCCCGTCTCGTCCCCCAGGAGCACGTCGACCTCGCCGCGCAGCCCGGCGGCCTCCAGAGCCGCGAACGCGGGCCGTGCGAGATCGAGGGCGCGACGCACGTGCTTCGTGTGCCGCACCTCCTGGGGGTCCAGGCCGTCGACGGTCGCGAGCCGGAGCAAGACGCCGATCCCGAGGTCGTCCTCGGTGACGTGCCGGGTGCGGCCGAACAGGCCCATGGGCCCTCCTCGTCGTGCGGGTGGTCGATCGACTGATCGGCGGGAACCCTACGCGGAACCGAGGCCGGCCTGCCCTCGCGTAGCGTCGTCCTGTGGAGGGAGGCCCGTTGCCAGGACCTGGTCGTGTCGCAGCGGTGGCTGCCGTGGGGGCGGTGCTCGTCCTCGCCGGCTGCACACCCTTCGCGGACGACGCCTCTGACACCCCGGGTGCGAGCCCCACGAACTCGGCGGACCCGGCCACGGGCCCGCGCTCCGGTGAGCCGATGCTCCTCGGCCAGGTGACGGTCTGGCCCTCCGCGGGCACCAGGGTGGGAGCGGCCGAGGGCGGCGCCGTCCATCTCGAGGTCGCGCTGGGGCCGGGCTCCAGCGCGACGCCGATCCCCGTCCTGGCGACCGAGGAGGGGGTCGAGATCGAGGTGCTCGGGGATGGTTCCGCGGTGCTGCGCGACGCGACCGGCGTGGCGGGCGGCGTGGCCTCCCCCGCGGTGACCAGGGCGGACGGTGAGCCCGCAAGCGCCTTGCAGGTCGGCGAGCACGGGGTGCTGACGCTGGTGCCCTCCGCCCCGCCCGCCGACGCCACCGTGGCCCTCTGGCTCGCGGGCCGCGCCGTCGACTCCCTCGACTGGGCCGAGCGCGCGGACGAGGGGGGCCGCAGCCTCGCCGTCGTGCCGACGGCGTGGCCCCGGCAGGCAGGGTCGGCGGGGGGCGAGGGGGTGTGGGCCGTGGTCGCCGCCTTGCTGGAGGAGGCCTCGCGCAACCAGAT
>NZ_JALPKN010000210.1 GCF_023630195.1 Actinotalea sp. C106
CTTCGCCCTGGTGATGCCCCGCCGACGCCGCAGGGCCCCGGCCGACGAGCGTCCGGGGCCCTGCGCGCAGTACGAGCGAGCTCGCTCAGGCCTTGGTGGCCTCGTCCTCGTCGGCCGGGGCCTCGTCGGTACCGTCGGCGTCGGCCTGGGCGGCCGCGACGGCGGCCTCGACCTCGGCCTGCGCGGCGGCGACGGCGTCCTGGGCGTCGTCCTCGTCCGAGCCGATGAACTCCGTCAGGTCGACCTCGGCGCCTGAGCCGTCCACGACCTTGACCTGGCGCAGGGCCACCGCGACGGCCTTGGAACGCCCGACCTCGGCGACCATGGCCGGGATCTGGCCCTGCTCGTCGACGGTCTTGATGAAGGTGTTCGGGTCCATCTGGTACTGCCGCGAGGCGTTGACCAGGTAGTCGAGCAGCTCGTTCTGGGCCACCTTGACCTCGAGCTTCTCGGCGAGCGTGTCCAGCAGGATCTGCGTCGCGAGGGCCTCGCGGGCCTGCTCGGTGACCTCGGTGCGGTGCTCCTCGTCCTCCAGGCGGCTCTCGGACTCGAGGTGACGGTGCACCTCGGCCTCGACGACCCCGTTCGGGATCGGGATCTCGAGGTCGCCCTGGAGCTTCTCGAGGAGCAGGTCCCGGGCCTGGACCGCCTGCTCGGAGGCCTTCGCCTTGCTGGCCTGCTCGCGCAGGTCCGCACGGAGCTCGTCGATCGTGTCGAACTCGCTCGCGAGCTGGGCGAACTCGTCGTCGGCCGTGGGGAGCTCACGCTCCTTGACCGAGGTCGCGGTCACCGTGACGTGGGCGTTCTGGCCCTCGCGGTCGCCCCCGGCGAGGGCGCTCTCGAAGGTGGTCGTCTCCCCGGCCGAGAGACCCACGAGGGCGTCGTCGAGCCCCTCGAGCATGTTGCCCGCACCGATCTGGTAGGAGATCCCGCTGACCGAGTCGACCTCCTCGCCGTCGATGGTCGCCTTGAGGTCGAGCACGACGTAGTCGCCCTCGACGGCCGGCCGGTCGATGCCGACCAGGGTGCCGAAGCGCTCGCGCAGCGCGTCCTGCCGCGCGTCGACATCGGCCTCGGTGACCTCGACGTCGTCCACCGTGAGCGTGAGGGAGTCCAGGGCCGGGAGCTCGATCTCGGGACGCACCTCGACCTGCGCGGTGAAGCTCAGGCCGCCCTCGGCGTCGGTCAGCGCGGGGATCTCGGTGACCTCGATCTCGGGCTGACCCAGGGGGCGCAGGTCCGCCTCGGTCACGGCCTGGCGGTAGAAGCCGGCCATGCCGTCGTTGACGGCGTGCTCGATGACGGCCGCGCGGCCGACCCGCTGGTCGAGGATGCGCGGCGGGACCTTGCCCTTGCGGAAGCCGGGGATCTGAACCTGCGAGCCGATGTGCTGGTACGCGTGGTCGATGCTCGGCTTCAGCTCGTCGTGGGACACCTCGACGGTCAGCTTGACCGTGGTGGCATCGATGGTCTCGACGGCGCTCTTCACAGCAGTGGTCTCCAACGGCTCGGATCGTCTCCACCGGGTCCTCCCGGCGGTGCGGGAGAGGGGACCGTTCGCCGATCCCCGCTCCAGGGGCGTGCAGGCACGCAGGAGCGGCGCGCACGGCCCGTCGATCCTACGGCACGCCCGTGCACGACGCCGACCTCGCCGCCGTGGGACCCGTACCGCCGCTGGGTCGGGATGACAGGATTTGAACCTGCGACCTTCCGCTCCCAAAGCGGACGCGCTACCAACCTGCGCCACATCCCGTGCCTGAGCAGCCTAGCCGCCCGTGCCCGCACCCGGAGCAGCGGCCCGCACCGCGGCAGGCACCGCGGCAGGACCGCGGCGGGCGCGGCTCCCGGACCGCGGATACCGGCCACGATCCACGCCCAGGCGCGCCCTCGCCACCTCCGCAGGACCGACGGCCGGCATCCACCCAAGATCGATCTCACATGCTGGCGTTAACTCTGTGCGCCATCTGCGTGAACGGGCACGCGAACTGTCCTGATTTGCCCGAGGACAGAACGGCCGATCCGGACACCCCCTCAAGATCACCCGATCCATGCCTTGACCTGCGTCTTGAGTTCCTCCACCCGGGGTCACAGTATGTGTGACACCGCCAGGAGCACCGGGCGGGACCGGTCCCCACGCGCCAGTGCCTGGCTCGACGGACCTCTGCCCGGGCCCTGCCCGAGACCCCTCGCCGACGGCGCCGAGAGAACCCACCAGCAACTCCGGCCCGCGAGGGGACACCTGTGTTCATCTTCCTGCTGCAAGTGCGGCACATGCTCGGCGACAGCAACGAGTACTACCTGTTCGCGGCCTTCTCCGCCCTGGTCTGGCTGCTCTGGATCCTCAAGGTCGTCCTGTCCCGGCGGTACCGGCCCGTGGTGGCCGAGCACCACGAGACCACCAGCGTCGTCGTCCCGGTGGTCGACGAGCCCGAGGACCTCTTCCGCGACGTGCTCGGCCGCATGGTCGAGCAGCAGCCGGGCGAGATCATCGTGGTGATCAACGGCGCCCACAACCCCGTCCTCGAGGCGGTGTGCGAGGAGTTCGCCCCCCTCGTCCGGTGGGTGCACACATCCATCCCCGGCAAGCGGAACGCCGTCAAGATCGGCACCGAGCTCTCGCAGTACGACATCACCGTCCTGGTCGACTCCGACACCGTGTGGACCCCTGGGGCCCTCGAAGAGCTCGTCAAGCCCTTCGCCGACGACCGCGTCGGCGGGGTCACGACCCGCCAGCGGATCCTCGAGCCCGAGCGCAGCTGGATCACCCGCTGGGCGGACTGGCTCGAGAACACGCGCTCGCTGTACTCGATGCCGGCGCAGAGCGTGCTCGGGCAGGTCGGCTGCCTGCCCGGCCGCACGATCGCCTTCCGCCGCAACATCCTCGTCCGGGTCATGGACAAGTTCATGACCGAGAAGTTCCTGGGCGTCTTCCTCGAGGTCTCGGACGACCGCACGCTGACCAACCTCACCCTCAAGGAGGGGTACCGGACGGTCTACCAGCACACGAGCCTCGTCTACACCGACGCCCCGCTCAAGATCAAGAAGCTGTTCAAGCAGCAGCTGCGCTGGTCGCGGGGATCGCAGTACAACACCCTGCGGATGATGCCCTGGATGCTCGGGCACGCGCCCTGGCTGGCGGTCTTCTTCATCGCCGACGTCCTGCTGCCGTTCCTGCTCATCGGCACGGTCGTCGGCTGGATCTACCGCGCCGTCTCGGGCACCGGGATCAACTTCTACCAGGCCATCCTCGAGACCTACGGCACCCAGGTCGGCTGGGTCTGGGTGATCGGGCTCATGATCGCCTCCTCGGTCCTCAGCATGTCCATCCGGCAGATCCGCCACCTGCAGGAGAAGCCTTCGGACTTCTTCCGCCTGCCGGTCTTCATCATCACCGCGACCTTCTTCCTCATGCCGATCCGTCTGATCGGCTTCTTCCGCCTGGGCCATGTCGCCGGCTGGGGCACCCGGGCCGGCGCCTACGCGGGCGGCGACGTCGAGCCGGTCGCGGACCGGTCCAGCAACGCGCTCCTGGACGAGCTCGAGGGACTCGGCCAGGACGCACCCGTCGACGTGGTCGACCGGACGGACGCGACGCACGGCACCGACCCAGCACTCGACCCCTCGCACGAGCAGACCGTCACCGGCCCGGACGGAGCCGCGGTCGCGACCCGCACCCGGCGCGAGACGCGCACGGCCCCTGCCCCGGCGGCGGCCGCCGCCCCCGCGAGGGCCCGGCGGTGGAACCCGCTCGCCGGCATCCCGTACCTGATCGGATTCACGATCTTCTTCCTGGAGGCACTCCTCTATGTCTGACACCACGACCACCCAGTTCCACCCGAACCAGTGGTGGACCAGCTCAGGTCTGAGCGCCAAGGGGAAGATCGGCACCGCTGCGGTGGCCCTGAGCCTGCTCCTGGTGACCGCCGTCGTGTGGACCTCGCCGTCCATCGACATCAGCTCGGCCGAGGAGCTCCTGAGCGTCGAGATGACCGAGGAGGAGCGTCTGCGCGCCGAGGTCGCCCAGCTCCGTGCCGAGCTCGACGCCCAGGACGAGAGCGACTACGTCGCCCTGCTCGAGCCGCCCGAGGAGGGCAAGGACTCCGGGGCTCTGCTCGCCCCTCCTGCCGCCTCGCGGTCAGGGTCCGGTGACGCCGGCTCCGCGGGCGGAGGCGCCACGACAGCAGGCTTCACGGGGTCCGGCACCAACCCGTCGGGGGCCTCGGGCTCAGCGGGCTCTGCGGGGGGCGGGTCCAGCTCCTCGGACGGCCCCGCCAACCCGAGCAACCCGTCCCTACCCGACGAGCCGAGCACCCCTCCGGCCACGCCGAGCAAGCCCGGTACGCCGAAGCCCGAGCCCGTGACCGCGCCGTCGAAGGCCGAGCTCCTGTCCCCCTCGGAGCGCTACTACGGGATGTACACCGAGCAGTCCCCGTTCAACTGGGCCGTGCTCGACGACGCCGCGAGCAAGACGGGCGTCCTGCCCGACCTCGTCGGCTACTTCGACGGCTGGGACCGCGACTTCCGGCCGCACGCCGTGACCCGCGCCTGGGAGCGGGAGATGCTTCCCGTCCTGACCTGGGAGTCTCGCCCGTTCTCGGCCGCGAACGACCAGGTCAGCGAGCCCGACTATTCCCTGCCCAAGATCATCGACGGCGAGTTCGACGCCTACCTGCGCCAGTACGCCCGGGACATCGCCGAGCTCGGCCTGCCGCTGGGCATCCGTCTCAACCACGAGATGAACGGCGTCTGGTACCCGTGGTCCGAGGTCGACGGCCGTGGCGAGTCGATCAACGGCAACAGCGAGGGCGACTTCGTCGCGATGTGGCGCCACGTGCACGACATCTTCTCCGAGGAGGGGGCCGGCGACCTCGTCATCTGGATCTGGGCACCCAACATCGTCAACAACCTGCCGACCACGCTGCAGGACCCCGCGACCCTCGAGGGCCTCTACCCCGGGGACGACTACGTCGACTGGGTGGGGCTCTCGGGCTACTACCGGCCTCCGTACCGCGCGGACCAGACCCCGACCTTCTCCTACACCTTCGACCGGAGCCTGGACCAGCTGCGCGACCTGACCGACAAGCCCATCCTGCTCTCCGAGATCGGCGCCTCCGAGGTCGGCGGGCAGAAGCCGGCCTGGGTGACGAGCTTCTTCGAAGGGCTCGCCCAGCCCGAGAACGCCGACGTGCTGGGGTTCGCCTGGTTCAACCTCGCAGTCACCACCTACTCGGGCGGGGAGCGGGTGACCAACGACTGGCGGGTCGACTCGCGGCGCGACTCCCTCGCCGCCTTCGTCCGTGGTCTGGCCGACCCCCGGACGAGGATGGGCGGGGCGCCCTACCCGGCCGTCTCCGCGGCCTCGGCCCCGGTCGAGGCCGTACCCGACGACGTCGAGGCCGCTGCGTCACCGGGGCTCCCGGCAGGCTCCTCGGTCGAGGAGGACGAGGCAGGGCCCGACGCCGGTCGGCCCGCCGGAGAGGTCGAGGGCGAGGATGCCCCGGCACCGGCCGACGAGGCCACGGCCTCGGACCGCGAGGGCGAGGACCAGGACGACGGAGGTGTCGCCCGCACCGGTGGCGAGGGGGCCGCCGAGGCCCCCGCACCGACCGCGA
>NZ_JALPKN010000211.1 GCF_023630195.1 Actinotalea sp. C106
GGGCGAGGCCGACGCGGTGCTCGCCGCAACCGTCGAGGCCTGCGCCCGCCGCACGGCCGAGCGCGCCGAGTCCCGTCCCGCGCGCCCTGGACGCCCCGAGGTGCTGCCCGATGCCGCCCCGGACGTGGTCGAGGACGGCGCCTCCGAGGCGCACGCTCCCGACGTGCAGGTCCCGCACGTCCCCGCCCCTCAGGTGCCGTCGACCCCCGACCTGGACGGCGAGCAGGGGGAGCTCATCCCGGTCTCGGCCGTCGCCCCCAGCCCCTCCACCCGAGGCCCGCGACCTGCCGTCGAGCAGGGTCTGCCCATCGCGGCCTACAGCGACGACGAGCTCGACGAGGTCGCCGTGTGGATCGCCTCGGACGGGGTCCGGCGCACCGAGGAGGAGCTGGCCGCCGCCCTGCGTGCCGAGCTCGGCATCTCTCGTCGCGGGACCAGGGTCGACACCGCCGTACTCAGCGCAGTGCGGCGGCTGTGACGGGGCCGGTCCGCGCCGATGAGTGACCCACCCCCGCGCCGGCCTCGACGGGCGACCGGTGGCTCACCTGCGCCTGGGGCCCGTGGCACCGGTCCGTCGGACCCCGCGCGCGCGGTCACGCGACCGACCTCCGGACCGTCCGAGACGGCGCGCGAAGCGACCGCGGTGCTGCCTGTGCGCAGCGCTGACGACGCCGACGTGGGCTGGGGCGAGCGTCCCGATCCTGACCACGGCGACGACGAACGGCTCCTCCGGGAGAAGCCCCCGCACTGGTGAGCACGCGCCGCGGCGTCTCGGGGCGGCTGACCACGGGGCCCTGTCGACTCAGGGCTCCCGGCGGCTCGCGAGCAGGTCACGGATCTCCTGCAGGAGCAGGATGTCCTCGGCCGGGGCAGCGGGCTCGGGCTCGGCGCCCTGCTTGCGCCGGGCCGCCAGGGCGTTCACCGGCGTGATGATGACGAAGTAGATCGCCGCGGCGACGAGCAGGAACGTGAGGATCGCGTCGAGGACGAGGCCGATCGAGAACTCCGCCCCGTTGAGCGTGAAGGTCGCGACGCCGGAGAGGTCCTTCGCCCCGAAGATCGCCGCCACCAGCGGGTTGAGCAACCCCTCGACGAGGGCGGCGACCACCGCCGAGAAGGCCGCGCCGATGACGACGGCGACGGCGAGGTCGATCACGTTGCCCCGCAGGATGAAGCTCTTGAAACCGGCGATCATGGCGTCTCCTGGGCCGAGAGGGAGGACGGGGCCGAGCGGCCCGTCGCCGTGATCATGTCAGCGCCCCCTGCCGAGCGACGAGCACGTGCGAGGTCCCCGGGCGGACCATCACTCCACGAGGACCGCTCCCAGCGCGGTCCACGAGCCGGTCGCGGCCAGGGCCCGGCCCTCCTCGGGGGAGACCGCCACGACCGTGACCGCGGCGTCCTCCCCGCTGGAGGTCGCGCCCGTGACCCCACTCAGCCCGAGCCCGGCCTCCTCCTGGCCGTCTCCTCCTAGGTCGAGCACCACCGCCCCCTGGGCCAGGAGGACCGGCTGCGGGAGGGCGCTCTCCTCGTCCTCGGGCCCGGCGCTTGTGCCGTACCCCGGGCCCGACGGGGCCGGCCCGACCAGGTCGACCCGGTCACCGGCCCGCAGCAGGCCCGCGACCGACGCATCGGCCAGCCGGACCGGCACGACCACGGTCCCCGACGGCGGCTCGACGCCGAACCGGGCCCCGTCGAGCAGCGGGTCGACGACCGGGAGGCCTGCCGTCAGCGTGACAGCGGTGGCCCGGCCCACCAGGGGTGCCGGGTCGCCCAGAGACCCCTCAGGGGCGAGGCGCTCCGGCAGGTGCGCGACACGGAGGTCCCTGGCCTCGAGGGCCTCACCGCGGAGGACCTCGCGGGTGGTCACGACCACGGGGGTGGTCGCCGGCCCGCTCGGGGCGAGCTGCTGCACCACGGTCCAGGCGGCCACGAGGAGGGCGCCGACGAGCAGCGCCCCGCGGCCCTTCCACAGGAGGATGCGCAGGGTCAGCAGGGGAGGGGAGCGGTCGTCCGCGGGTCCTCGGGGCATGCGACGACGCTAGAGACGCCGCCGTGCGGGCTTCAGGGCGGGGCTGCGCGTCCTGTGGAGGCGTCGAGGTGCGACGCCCCTGTGGACCCGCTGAGGGTCAGCCTGCGGCGGCCGTCGAGGACGAGCCGCTGGACCCCGAGCCGCTGGACCCCGAGGTGCTCGACCCGGAGCTGCTCGTGCTCCCGGAGGACGAGCTCCCCGAGGAGGAACCGCTCGAGGAGGAGGTGCTCGACGACGAGTCGCCGCCCGAGGAGCTCGAGCCGGAGCCGGCCTTGTCGCCTGCACCTGCGGAACCGTTCGACCCCGAGGTCCCGGAGGACGAGGAGGCGCTCCGTGCGCTGCTGCGCTTCTCGTCGCGCGAGTCGGTGCGGTAGAAGCCCGACCCCTTGAAGACCACGCCCACGGCGGAGAACAGCTTGCGCAGCCGCCCCGCGCAGGTCGGGCACTCGGTCAGGGCGTCGTCCGTGAAGGCCTGCTGCACGTCGAAGCGGTGGTCGCACGCGGTGCACGCGTAGGCGTAGGTGGGCACGGTTCCTCCTGGCACGATCACGGGCACGATCACGATTGGCACTCTCACGATCCGAGTGCCAATGCTACGACACCGGGGCGGGTACCCCCGGTCCTCGGCCACCGCGGGGGAGCCGTTAGTCTCGCTCCGTGCCCCGTCGTCGTCCGCTCCGCCTCGTCCTGCTCGGGACCGCCGCCGTCCTGGTGCTCGCGATCGTCGCGGTCGCCGCGGTCGCCGCGACCGTCGTCCGTCGCCCCTTGCCGGACCACGGGGGGACCGCCGACCTGGCCGGGCTCGAGGCCGAGGTCACGGTGCTGCGGGACCAGCGTGGGGTCGCGGACGTCTACGCGGACACCGCCGACGACCTCTTCCGGGCGCAGGGCTACGTGCACGCCCAGGACCGCTTCTTCGAGATGGACTACCGCCGGCACGTCACCGCGGGACGTCTCTCGGAGCTGGTCGGGGAGAACGAGGAGGCGCTCGCGGCCGACAAGGTCATCCGCACCTTCGGCTGGCGCGACGTCGCCGAGCAGGAGTGGGAGATCCTCGCCCCCGAGACCCGTGAGGCGCTCACGGCCTACGCGGAGGGGGTCAACGCCTACCTCGACGCCACCCCCACCGAGTCCCTCGGCGTCGAGTACGCGGTGCTGGGCCTGCAGCTCGAGGTCGCCGACCCCGAGCGGTGGGACCCGATCGACTCCCTCGCGTGGCTCAAGGCGATGGCCTGGGACCTCAAGGGCAACTACGACCAGGAGCTCTCGCGGGCCCTGATCTTCGCGACCGTCCGCGACGTCGGCCGGGTCAACGACCTGTTCCCCCGCTACCCGCAGGACGTCAACGCCCCGATCGTCACCGAGGCTGACGTGAGCCCGACCGCCGCGAGCGTGGACGCCGCCTCCGACCAGCCCGGCGCGGCCCCCGCCGACCCGGACGGAACGCTGCTGGAGCCCGAGCTGCAGCAGGCCCTCGACGCGACCGCCGAGGTGCTGGGCGCGGTGCCCCACCTCGTCGGCGAGGGCGACGGGACGGGGTCCAACTCCTGGGTCGTCTCGGGGGAGCACACGGTCTCGGGCCAGCCGATCCTGGCCAACGACCCGCACCTGTCGATTTCCGCCCCGGGCATCTGGACCCAGGTCGGCCTGCACTGCAACGACGTCGGGCCCGAGTGCCCGTACGACGTCTCGGGCTTCGGCTTCTCCGGCTTCCCCGGGGTCATCATCGGCCACAACGCCGAGCTGGCCTGGGGCATCACGAACCTCGGCGCCGACGTCACCGACTTCTTCCTCGAGCGCACGAACCCGGCCGAGGGCACCTACCTGCGCGACGGTGAGCAGGTCCCGTTCGAGACGCGGACCGAGACGATCGAGGTCAACGGAGGACCGTCGGAGGAGATCGAGGTGCGCACCACCGTGCACGGCCCGATCATCTCCGACGTCATGGACCTCGGGCGGGTCGCCGCCTCGCCCACGGCTGACGGCAGCCGGCGCACCACCGAGGTGGCCCTCGCGTGGACCGCGCTCGAGCCCGGTCACACCGCCGACGCGGTCCTCGCCTTCGCGACGGCCTCGGACGCGACCGACGTCGCGGCGGCCGCAGCACTGTTCGACGTGCCGTCCCAGAACATCGTCTTCGCCACCACCGAGGGGCAGATCGGCTACCAGGCTCCGGGACGGATCCCCCTCCGGGCCCGGGTGCTCGACGGCCCGGTGCCCTCGGACGGGACCTGGCCCCGACCCGGCTGGGACTCGCGGTACGACTGGCAGGGCTGGGTCGAGCCCTCCTCGATGCCGGCGGTCGTGGACCCGGCCGTCGGGTACGTCGTCGCCGCGAACCAGGCCGTGACCGCCTCCGGGAGCCAGCCCTTCCTCACCGCCGACTGGGACTACGGCTACCGGTCCCAGCGGATCCGTGACCAGCTCGACGACCTCCTCGCGGACGGCACCCGGGTCGACGTCGAGCTGACCAACGAGCTCCAGAACGACGCGTGGAGCCCGTACGCCGAGCGCCTCATCCCCTCCCTCCTCGACATCGAGGTGGACGCGTTCACCGAGGAGGGGGTCGAGCTCCTGCGGGACTGGGACCAGGTGCAGGGCACCGACTCGGCAGCGGCCGCGTACTTCTCCGCGGTGTGGGCCAAGCTCCTCGAGCTGACCTTCTGGGACGACCTGCCCGAGGACCAGTGGCCCAGCGGCAACAGCCGGTGGCTCGCCGTCGTCGAGCGCCTCCTCGACGACCCGGAGAGCGCGTGGTGGGACGACCGCCGCACCGTCAACGTGGTCGAGAGCCGGGACGAGATCCTTGTCCGGGCGCTCACCGAGGCCCGTCTAGAGCTGACCGTCGAGCTCGGCAAGACCGCCGACGAGTGGCAGTGGGGACGGCTGCACACCGCGGCCCCCGAGCACCCGGTCCTGGGTGGCGAGGCTGCCCCCGGTCCCGTGCGCGAGCTGGTCAACCCGAGCCCGCTCGCAGTACCTGGCGGATCCTCGATCGTCAACGCGACCTCGTGGGACGCGGCCGAGGACTCCTTCGCCGTGACCGCGGCGCCGTCGATGCGGATGGTCGTGGACCTGGCTGATCTCGACGCCTCGACCTGGGTCAACCTCACCGGCACCTCAGGTCACCCGGGCAGCGTCCACTACACCGACCAGTTCTCGGCCTGGGCCGAGGGGGAGACCTTCCCCTGGCCCTTCCGACGCGAGGCCGTCGAGGAGGCCAGCTCGCGCGAACTCACCCTGCGTCCCACGGACTGACGAGCGCGCCGACCTCGGCGGCGACCCGGCGGCGGCATGCGCCTGCTAGCTCGCCGAGCCCCCGGGCTGCCTGACCCACGTCCAGCCGGTGGGGGTGGCCACGATGTCGACCGTGCGGTCGTGGTCCTGACGCGGCAGCGGTCGTTCGACGGCGTCGTAGACCTCCTCGGGGAAGACCATCGCGACCACGGTCGCCCCCGGGCGGGCGTGGGCCAGCACCCGGTCGTACCACCCGCCGCCCTGGCCGAGCCGGCCACCGCCGGTGTCCACCGCCAGGGCAGGGGCGACGATCGCCTC
>NZ_JALPKN010000212.1 GCF_023630195.1 Actinotalea sp. C106
CGCGGGCGGCTGCTGCGGCAGGGTCGGGCGCGACCGCCGGGGCTCCCGGCACCGGCGCGACGACGCGGCCCTCGCTGCGCCGAGCCTTCCCCGACGCGATGGCCCTGATGCGCAACCCCACGGTGGCCGTCACGGTGGTCGTGAGCTTCACGGCCCTCGTGGTCCTCGACGTCCGCACCGCCTACCACCCGCTCCTGTTCTCCGGCGCAGGGGTGCCGACCTGGCAGATCGGCGTGCTGCTGAGCGTCGCGGCGGCGGCGAGCTTCGCCTCCCGGCCCTTCTTCCCGCTCGCGATGGTGCACCTGCGACCGCAGGTCATGGTCGGTCTGGTGCTGGTGATCAGCACGACCTCGGTGATCGCGGTCGTGCTCGTCCCGGGGGACGTCGCGATGCTCGGCGTGCTCGCGGTGATCAACGGCTTCGCCCTCGGCTTCGCCCAGCCGCTGACCCTGGCCCTCATGGCCGACCACACCCCGGAGGACCAGCGCGGCCTGGCCTCAGGCCTGCGCTCGACCGCGAACCGTGCCGCGCAGTTCGCCAGCCCTGCCGTCTTCGGCGCCTCGGCCGTGGTGCTCTCCCTGACCGGCTCCTTCGTGCTCGTCGGCGGCCTGGTGCTCGCGGTCAGCACGGTGAGCGTGGTGACCCTGGTCCGCCAGGACCGGGTGCGGTCCCGGGCCCCGGAGGTCGAACGGATCGGCGCAGGCTGACGCGGGGCGGTGGCCCGCCAGCGGCTCCTCGCACCCAGGGCAGGCACCCTGGATCTGCTCCTGATGTCGACCTATCCCAGAAGACGTGCCAGCATGGGTCGATGGCAGACGACGTCCCGACCCGGCTCCGCGCCGCAGGGCTGCGCGTCACGAGCCCCCGCGTCGCGGTCTACGGCGCCCTCGAGGCAGCCCGGCTGGCAGGCCGCCACCTCACCGCGGCCGAGGTCGCCGAGCAGGCCCGCGCGCAGATCGGTGCGGTCTCGACCCAGGCGATCTACGACTGCCTCGACGCCCTGGGCGGTGCCGCCCTCGTGCGGCGGATCGAGCCCGCCGGGCACCCGGCGCTGTACGAGTCCCGCGTGGGGGACAACCACCACCACCTGGTGTGCCGGTCCTGCGGGACCACGGCCGACGTCGACTGCACCCACGGCACGGCGCCCTGCCTGACCCCCGCCGACGACCTCGGCTTCGTGGTCGACGAGGCCGAGGTCATCTTCTGGGGCCTGTGCGCGGGCTGCGCCGCTGAGGCGGCGGGACGCCTGGAGCAGCAGGACCAGGCCGACCTCGCGACCCCGGGCCGCCCACGCCGTGGGCCCGTCGGCGCCGTCGGCCCCCTGCACTGACCTGCCCTCACCCAGCACCCACCCCAGCACCGCGCCGACAGGCACCGTCCGACACCGACCGAGAGGACACCATGACTGACGCGACCCACCACCCCGAGGGCGACGACCGCCCCGTCCTGACCACCCGCCAGGGCCACCCGGTCCACGACAACCAGAACCAGCGCACCGTCGGGGCCCGCGGCCCCGCGACGCTGGAGAACTACCAGTTCCTCGAGAAGATCAGCCACTTCGACCGTGAGCGGGTCCCCGAGCGCGTGGTCCACGCCCGTGGCGCGGTGGCCTTCGGCTACTTCGAGGCCACCGGGCAGTGGGGCGACGAGCCCATCGCGAAGTACACCCGCGCCAAGCTCTTCGCCGAGGCCGGCAAGCGCACGGACCTCGCGATCCGGTTCTCCACCGTGATCGGCGGCCGGGACTCCTCCGAGGCGGCGCGTGACCCGCGCGGCTTCGCGATCAAGTTCTACACCGAGGACGGCAACTGGGACCTGGTCGGCAACAACCTGGGCGTCTTCTTCATCCGTGACGCGATCAAGTTCCCCGACGTCATCCACTCCCTCAAGCCGGACCCGGTGACCTTCCGCCAGGAGCCCGCGCGGATCTTCGACTTCATGTCCCAGACCCCCGAGTCGATGCACATGCTGGTCAACCTGTTCTCCCCGCGCGGCATCCCGGCCAACTACCGGACCCAGCAGGGCTTCGGGGTCAACACCTACAAGTGGGTCAACGCCGAGGGTGTGACGCACCTGGTCAAGTACCACTGGATCCCCACGGCCGGGGTCGAGAGCCTCACCGAGGCCGACGCCGCCGTCATCCAGGGCGGCGACCTGGGGCACGCCTCGAAGGACCTCTACGAGTCCATCGAGCGCGGCGAGTACCCCGAGTGGGAGCTGCGCGTGCAGCTGATGAGCGACGACGAGCACCCCGAGCTGGACTTCGACCCGCTCGACGACACCAAGGTGTGGCCCGAGAACGAGTTCCCGCCCAAGACGGTGGGCAAGATGGTCCTCAACCGGAACGTGAGCAACTTCTTCGCCGAGAACGAGCAGCTCTCCTTCGGCACCGGCGTGCTGGTCGACGGGCTGGACTTCTCCGACGACAAGATGCTCGTGGGGCGCACGTTCAGCTACTCCGACACCCAGCGGTACCGGGTGGGCCCGAACTACCTGCAGCTGCCGGTCAACCAGGCCAAGAACGCCGACGTGCGCACCAACCAGCGCGACGGCCAGATGACCTACCACGTGGACGGTGCCGGGGAGAACCCGCACGTCAACTACGAGCCGTCGATCACCGGCGGCCTGCGCGAGGCCGACTACCCGACCAAGGACGAGCAGGGGCCCGACCTCGTCGGTCGTCTGACCCGCGCCCGCCTGCCGCGGACCAACGACTACACCCAGGCCGGCCAGCGCTACCAGCTCATGGAGCAGTGGGAGAAGGACGACCTGGTCGGCAACCTCGTGACCCTCATCAGCGAGGCGATCCCCGAGGTCCAGCAGCGCATGGTGTGGCACTTCCTGCTGTGCGACGACGAGCTCGGCGCCCGCGTGGGCGAAGGCCTGAGCATCACGGCCGACGACGTGCGCGACCTGCCGCCGCTCGCCAGCCAGACCCTGAACGAGGAGGAGCTCGACCGCCTCGCGAACCTCGGCAAGAACGGCCCGCGTGACGTCAGCGGGCTGGTCATGACGCACTGCGTGCCCAACAAGCGCGTGGCGCTCGCCGAGGGCTGAGCCCTCTCCGCACCACCCGAGGCCCGGCCCCCCACGACGGGGTCCGGGCCTCGGCGCGTATTGAGGCTGACGCCCCGCGGGCGCTGCTCCTAGGCTCCGGAGGTCGCCCCCCCCGCCCCCCAGGACCAGGAGCCTCACCATGACCACCCCGCTCGCCGACCGCCTGCGCGCGGTCCCGGACCGGCTCGAGGAGCTCGCCGCCCAGGACCTCTTCTCCGGGGTCGTGCACGTCGAGCACGGGACCGAGGTGCTGCTCTCGACAGCCCACGGCCGGGCGAGCCGTCGCTGGGAGGTGCCGGTCCGCACGTCGACCCGCTTCGACGTCGCCTCGGTGACCAAGCTCTTCACCGCGGTCGCCGTCCTGCAGCAGGTCGGGCTGGGGAGGCTGGGGCTCGACGAGTCCATCCATGGCTACGTGGACCTCGAGGGGACCGCGATCAGCCCTGCGGTGACCGTGCGGCACCTGCTGACGCACACCTCGGGCATCGGGGACGACGCCGACGAGGAGGCCGGGGAGTCCTACGAGGCGCTCTGGGTCGACATGCCCGTGTACGCGGTGATGCAGACGGCGGACTTCCTGCCGCAGTTCGTGCACAAGGAGCCGAACTTCGCGCCCGGGGAGGGCTGCCGCTACTGCAACGTGGGGTACGTCCTGCTGGGCCTGGCCCTCGAGCGGGTCACGGGGCGCACCTACCGCGACGTGGTCCGCGCCGACGTCTTCGCCCGGGCCGGGATGGACCGTGCGGGCTTCTTCGACCGGCGCGACCCCGAGCCCGACGTCGCCGAGGGCTGGGAGCCTGTCCGCGCTGACCCGGAGGACGAGGGCAGCGCGATCCTCTCGTGGCGGCAGAACATCTTCAGCTACCCGCCGATCGGTTCCCCCGACGGCGGCGCGCACTGCACCGCGGCGGACCTGGTCCGGTTCTTCGACGCGGTGCGCCGGGGCGAGCTGCTGCCACCCGCGCTCACCGAGGGGTTCCTCACCCCGCAGGTGCTGCACCACGCCGTGACCGAGCCCGAGCCCGGCCCCTGGGCGACGGCCGAGGTGCACCACGCGTGGGGGCTCGAGGTCGAGGTCACCGCGCAGGGGTCGGTGCGCTCGCTCTACAAGGACGGGGTCAACACGGGCTCGAGCGCGATCCTGCGGCACTACCCCGCCCAGGACGTGACCCTCGCCGTGGTCGCCAGCAGCGAGGACGCGGCCTGGGGCCCGATCGGGCTGCTCGACGAGATCGTGATGGAGACGCCCCGTCCCGGCTCCTAGGACCCGCCGTCGAACCCCAGCTGCCGCCAGGCCTCGTACACGGCGATGGCCGCGGTGTTGGACAGGTTGAGGGACCGGCGCCCGGGCAGCATGGGGATGCGCACCTGGTCCGTCACACGCGGGTGGTCGAGCACCTCGGCGGGCAGCCCCGTGGGTTCGGGGCCGAAGAGCAGCACGTCGTCGGGCCGGTACGTCACGTCGGTGTACCGGGTGGTCGCCGCCGTGGTGAAGGCCAGCACGCGCGAGGCGGGCAGGGCCTCGAGGGCCGCGGTCAGGTCCGCGTGCACGACGACGTGGGCGAGGTCGTGGTAGTCCAGACCGGCCCGGCGGAGCTTGGGCTCGGACAGGTCGAAGCCCAGCGGCTCGACCAGGTGCAGGGCCGCACCGGTGGCCGCCGAGGTGCGGATCGCCGAGCCGGTGTTCCCGGCGATCCGGGGCTCGAAGAACATGAGGTGCAGCACCCGACGATCCTGCCACCTGCAGCCCAGCACCTGCCCGCCCCCACCTGCCCCTCGATGATCCTGAGGACGGACCCGACCTGGGTGCGTCCGGGGATCATGGAGTCATGACCCCCGGACGCACGCAGGTCGACGTGGGCAGGATCCCTCACCCGTTCGACGCCCCCGGCGTCTTCGGCTTCCTCGCCGCCCGCGCGGTCACGGGGGTCGAGGTGGCGGACCTGTCCGAGGACCGTCTGCGGTACGCGCGGACCCTCGCCCTGCCGCACGGCCCGGCGGCCATCGACGTGGTCGCGAGCTGGACGCCCGGGCCGGGGTGGCAGGTGCAGGTGCGGCTCGAGCTGTCCTCCCCTGAGGACCGCGGGGCGGCGCTGGCCCAGGTGCGCCGGCTGCTCGACCTGGACACCGACCCGTCCGCCGTCGACGCCGCGCTGAGCGAGGACCCGGTGCTCGCCCCGCTGGTGACACGCACCCCGGGGATCCGGGTGCCAGGGGCCGTGGACCCGCACGAGCTCCTCGTCCGGGCGCTGGTCGGGCAGCAGATCTCGGTCGCGGCCGCACGGACGCACCTCGGCCGTCTCGCGGCCCGCGTCGGGTCGCCCCACGTCTCGCGGGTCACCGGCCTGGACCGCCTCTTCCCATCCGCAGCGCAGATCAGTGCTGCCGTCCCCGCCCCCGTGCCGGGAGAGCCCCTCGACCCCGACCGCCCGCTGCGGCTGCCCGGCCAGGCGGTGCGGTCCCTGGTCGCCACCTGCGGCGCGCTCGCGGACGGCACCCTGGACCTCGGAGGG
>NZ_JALPKN010000213.1 GCF_023630195.1 Actinotalea sp. C106
GACGTGCACGGGGGGCGCGTCTGCGGCCACGTCGCCCTCGGCGACCCCCGCAGCGGCCCGGCGCTCGGTGAGCCGCGCACGGGTGTGCTCGGCGACGCGCGGCTCCTTCTCGCGCAGCCACACGAGGGCCGGGGTCGCAAGGAAGATCGAGGAGAAGGTCCCCGCGATGATGCCGACGAACAGGGCCAGGGCGATGTCCCTCAGCGTGCCTGCCCCGAGCAGGAAGGCACCGATGAAGAGGATCGCGCCCACCGGGAGCACCGCGACGATCGAGGTGTTGATCGACCGCACGAGGGTCTGGTTGATGGCCAGGTTGGCCATCTCCGCGTAGGTGTACCGGCGTTGGTCCAGGGTGTGCTCGACGTTCTCGCGAACCTTGTCGAAGACCACCACGGTGTCGTAGAGCGAGTACCCGAGGATCGTGAGGAACCCGATGACCGTGGCCGGGGTCACCTCCCAGCCGATCGCGGCGTAGAGCCCGACGGTGATCACCAGGTCGTGGAGCAGGGCGAGCACCGCGGCGGCAGCCATCCGCCAGTCGCGGAAGTAGACCGTCATGACCACCGAGACCAGGGCGAGGAAGATCACCAGCCCGCGGAGGGCCTTCTCGGTGACGTCCTGCCCCCAGATCGGGCCGACGAACGTCGAGGTGACCTGGTTGCTCTCGAGCTCGTAGGCCGAGGCGAGGGCTGCCGAGAGCTGCTGGGTCTCGGTATCCGTGAGCTGTGAGGTCTGGACGCGGACCATGTCGTCACCGACGGTCGAGACCCGCGGGGTCTCGGCATCACCGATGGAGGCGACCGCGTCGATCGCCGGCTGCTCCTCGCTGTCGGTCACCCCGGAGAGCATGAACTCCGAGCCGCCGCGGAACTCGATGCCCGGGTTCAGGCCACGGACGCCCAGGAGCACCGCGGAGATCAGCAGCACGGCCCCGGCGAGCATGAACCAGCGTCGCTTGTTCCCGACGATCTCGTACGACCGTCGCCCCGTGTAGAGGTCGTTGCCCCACTGGGACATGCGGGTGGCCATCAGGCGTCCTTCCCGTCGTCGCGCCGATCGGCGTCACCCTCGGGCTCGACCGAGCCCTGGGCTGCGCGGCGTTCCGCGGCGCGTCGCTCAGCGATCGTCATCCGTGGTCCGCCGGAGGTCGCGGGAACCGTGGCAGGGGTCCGCCCGGACCGCTCTTCCTCGCGGAGGCCCGGTCCGGCGGCGGGCGAGACACCTCGACCGCCGCGCTGCGCCGGGTCGGTGACGCGGCCCCGGCCCGCGTAGCGGACCCCGCCCCGCAACGCGCTCGCGTCGAGACCCGAGAGCGGGTGCCCCTCGGCGAAGAAGCGGGTCCGGGCCAGCAGCTTCATCACCGGGTGGGTGAACATGAAGACCACGAGGAGGTCGATCAGGGTCGTGAGGCCGAGGGTGAAGGCGAACCCTCGGACCCCGCCCACGGCCAGGAAGTACAGGACCACGGCGGCCAAGAGGCTCACGGCGTCCGAGATGAGGATGGTCCGCCGCGCCCGTGTCCACGCCTCGTCGACAGCCGCGCGCAGGCTGCGCCCGTCACGCAGCTCGTCCCTGATCCTCTCGAAGTAGACGATGAAGGAGTCGGCCGTGATGCCGATCGCGACGATGAGGCCGGCCACACCGGGCAGGCTCAGGCGGTAACCCTGGGCCCAGGACAGGAAGGTGATCAGACCGTAGGCGAACACCCCCGCGAGGACGAGCGAGCTGATCGTCACGAGCCCGAGGGCGCGGTACTGGAAGAGCGAGTAGACCCCGACGAGCAGCAGGCCGACCAACCCCGCGAGGAGGCCTCGCTGGAGCTGCTCGGCGCCCAGGGTCGCAGAGATCTGCTGCTCGGACTGCACCACGAAGGTCAGCGGCAGCGCACCGAAGTTGAGCTGGCGGGCCAGGGTTCCCGCGGACTCACGGGTGAAGCTGCCCGTGATCTCGGCGTTGCCGTCGATGATGATCGAGTTGACCTGCGGGGCGGAGATCACCAGGCCGTCGAGGACCATCGCGAACTGGTTGCGCGGGGACTCGAGGCTCAGCAGCCGCGTGGTCACGTCGCGGAACTTCTGGGTTCCCTCGCCGTCGAAGTCGATGGTCGTGGCCCACTCGGTGGTCTGGATGCCCTGGGCGTTGACCCGCAGGCCCGAGCTCGCGCTCGCGACGTCCTGACCCTCGACCTCGACCGGCCCGAGCACGTACTTGGCCGATCCGTCGGCTCCGCACGCGACGACGGGCTCGTCGGGCTCACCCACGAGCTCGGCCCCCCCGGTGAGGTTGGCCGGGTCGGTGCAGTCGAGGGCGCCGAGCTCCTCGAGCACGGCGTCGGTGACCCACGCGAAGTCGCTCGGGTCCGTCGGCTCGACGGGCTCGGCGGCGCCCTCTTCCGTGCCGGCCTCGTCCTCGGAGGCCGGCACGTCGGCGGCCGGCTCCTCGGCATCAGCGCCCTCAGCACCCGCATCGCCGTCGGGCGAGCTCTCGGTGGCCTCGTCCCCCGTGGCTTCGCCGTCCGTCGACTCGCCCTCGGAGGCCTCGGCAGACTCGTCGGTCGCCGCGGCCTCCTCGTCCGAGGCGCCCTCGGCGTCCTCGGCGACCTCGTCGGGACCGGGCGCGGTCACCACGATCACCGGTCGGAACAGCATCTGCGCGGACTCGCGCACCAGGTCGAGGGTGTCCTGCGTGGGCTCCCCTGGCAGGCCGACGACGATGTTCGTGCCGCCCTGGCTCGAGATCTCCGCCTCGGCCACGCCGGAGGCGTCGACCCGCTGGCGGATGATCTCGATCGACTGCTCGATCGTCTCCTCCGTGACCCGCTCCTCGTTCTCGGAGACGGGGGTCAGGATGATCTGGGTTCCGCCCTCGAGGTCGAGGGCGAGGTCAGGGGTCATCGAGGCGTCGGACCACTGGGTCCCGGCCAGGAGACCCCCGAACAGCGCGCTGACCATGACGGCGAGGACCACGAGGGTCCGCACTGGGCGTTCACGGCGGGCAGGTGCCACGTCTTCGTCTTCTCTCGTTCCCGCCCGGCGCGCGACCGGACGTCAGCAAGCCGGAGCCCCAGGGCCCCGGCGGGTGCTCAGCGGAGGGGCTTGTCGTCCTCGTCACGGGGCGAGGTCAGGCTCGAGGCGTCGTCCGGGACCTCGAGCACGGTCTCGTCCTGGTCGACCTGGTCGACGGACGCCTCGTCCTCGGGCAGGTCCTCGTCCTCGAGGTCGTCGTCGTACTCGCCGTCCTCGTACTCGTCGTCGCCGAGCTCATCGTCGCCGAGCTCTTCGTCCTCGAGCTCTTCGTCCTCGTCGAGCTCGTCGTCCACGGGGGGCTCGACGAGCTTGGCGATCGCAGGACGCAGCCAGCGCGTGGTGATGCCCTCACCGATCTCGAGGGTGACGACGTCGTCCTCGACCGCGACGATCGTGCCGAAGAGACCGGACCCGGTCATGACCTCCTGCCCCGGGGCGAGGTTCGCCCGGAAGTCCGCGGCGGCCTTCTGCTGCTTGCGGCTGCGGCTGGTCATGAGCCACATCGCGCCGAGGAAGAGGGCAAGGATGATGACGAGTTCCATGGGGGTCTTCTCACGTCCTGTGTCGGGTGCAACGGCCCGCAGTCTAGGTGACGGGCCCTCCCCGCCCTAACGACCCCGCGCCACGCAAGGTTCCGGCGTGACTGCGCTCGAGCACCTCGATCAGCTGAACAGAGCGCTGCCAGCCTCAGGCGGTGCGAGGCCGAGGTGGTCCCACGCGCGTGGAGTCGCGACACGACCCCGAGGCGTCCGGCCGATGAGGCCCTCACGGAGGAGAAAGGGCTCGGCGACCGTCTCGACGGTCTCGGGCTCCTCTCCCACGGCTACGGCCAGGGTGGTCAGACCGACCGGGCCGCCGCCGAACCGGGTGCACAGGGCGGTGAGCACCGAGCGGTCGAGGCGGTCCAGGCCCAGCGAGTCGACCTCGTAGACCGCGAGGGCGCTGCGCGCCGCGGCGAGGTCGAGGGTGCCGTCAGAACGCACCTGCGCCCAGTCACGGACACGGCGCAGCAGGCGGTTGGCGATGCGCGGTGTGCCTCGTGAGCGGCTGGCGATCTCACCCCCGGCGTCGGCGTGCAGGTCCACCTCGAGGAGCCCGGCCGACCGGCCGAGCACCTGCTCGAGCTCGGCGTCGTCGTAGAAGTCGAGGTGACCGGTGAAGCCGAACCGGTCCCGCAGCGGGGCTGGGAGCAGCCCGGCCCGGGTGGTCGCACCGACCACCGTGAAGGGCGGCAGGGCGAGGCCGATGGCGTTGGCCCCCGCGCCCTTGCCGACGACGACGTCGACCCGGAAGTCCTCCATCGCGACGTACAGGAGCTCCTCGGCCGGGCGGGCGAGGCGGTGGATCTCGTCGATGAAGAGGACCTCTCCCTCCTCGAGGGAGGACAGCACCGCGGCGAGGTCACCTGCGTGCTGGATGGCCGGGCCCGAGGTCACCCGGACCGAGGTGCCGAGCTCCGCGCCGATGATCATCGCGAGCGTGGTCTTGCCGAGCCCCGGCGGACCGGACAGCAGCACGTGGTCCGGGGTCCCACCCCGGCCGAGTGCGGCGTGCAGCACGAGCTCGAGCTGCTCGCGGACCACCCGCTGACCGACGAACTCCGCGAGCCGGCGCGGGCGCAGGGCTGCCTCAGCCGCCCGTTCGAGGTCCTCGGCCCCGGGGGCGACGACCCGCTCGGTCGCGGTGTCCTCCTCAGCCACGGCCACCTCCGAGCACCCGGAGCGCTCCGCGCAGGACCGCCGCGACATCAGCGGCCTCGACAGCACCGGCATCGGGAGGCACGACCGTCGCGACGGCGTCCTCAGCCGCCCGCTGGTTCCACCCCAGGCCGACCAGCGCCTCGACGACCTCACCACGCCGGTCGGCCTGCTGCAGCGGTGCGCGAGTGCCCGAGCCGCCCTCGGCTACGTCTCCCGGACGGCCGAGCCGGTCGGCGAGCTCGAGCACGATGCGCTGGGCGCCCTTGCGTCCGATGCCCGGCACGCGCTGGAGGGCCGCGAGGTCCTCGTCGGCCACGGCACGACGCAGACCATCCGGCGTGTGGACCGCGAGCATCGCGAGGGCCAGCCGCGGACCGACACCGCTGACGGTCTGCAACGTCTCGAAGACGTCGCGCTCGTCGGCGTCGGCGAAGCCGAAGAGGGTGAGTGAGTCCTCCCGCACCACGAGGGTGGTCGCGAGGGTGCCCTCGTGCCCCAGGCGCAGACCGGCTAGCGTGGCCGGGGTGGCGTGGGCCAGCAGCCCGACGCCCCCGACCTCGAGCACCGCTGCGTCCAGACGCAGTCCGACTACCTGGCCGCGCAGGCTCGCGATCACGTTCCGCTCCTCAGGACGACCCGAACAGGTGTACGAGCGGTCACGCTAGCATCCGTCGCGCACAGCGACGGCACGCCGCGCGCTGGTCACGGACGGGTCACCTGGACCCACCGCGGGTCGCGGCCTCGGCCTGGGCCCACGCCCGCTGGGCAGCCGTCGCGCCGGGGACCGCACCCGCTGCGCTCGAGGCG
>NZ_JALPKN010000214.1 GCF_023630195.1 Actinotalea sp. C106
CCGCCGGTGCCGGCGCGGCTCGCGAGGCCTACGCGACCCTCGGCGCCTTCCTGCGCGAGGAGCTCCGCCCGCAGGCCCCCGAGGCCGACGGCGTGGGCCGCGAGCGCTACTCCCTGTGGTCGCGCTACTTCCTGGGGGCGAGGGTCGACCTCGAGGAGACCTACGCCTGGGGCCTGGCCGAGCTCGACCGGGTGATCGCGGAGCAGGAGGCCGTCGCAGCCCAGATCGCCGGCCCCGGGGCGAGCCTCGAGCAGGCCATCGCGGTCCTGGACGCCGAGCCGAGCCGCGTCCTGGACAGCACCGAGGCGCTGCAGGCGTGGATGCAGGCCACCTCGGACGCCGCCCTGCACGCCCTGGACGGGGTGCACTTCGACATCCCCGAGGCGCTGCACGCCCTCGAGTGCCGTATCGCCCCGACCCAGACCGGCGGGATCTACTACACCGGGCCCTCGGACGACTTCTCCCGGCCCGGGCGCATGTGGTGGTCGGTGCCGGCCGACGTCACGAGCTTCACCACCTGGCGCGAGAAGACGACCGTCTACCACGAGGGGGTCCCGGGGCATCACCTGCAGATCGCCCAGGCCGTCTACGAGCGGGAGACCCTCAACCGCTGGCGCCGGCTCGCGTGCTGGGTGTCGGGCCACGGCGAGGGCTGGGCGCTCTACGCCGAGCGGCTCATGGCGGACCTGGGCTTCCTCGACGACGCCGGGGACCGCCTCGGGATGCTCGACGGCCAGCGCATGCGTGCCGCCCGCGTCGTGCTCGACATCGGTGTGCACCTGGGGCTGCCACGCCCCGAGCGCTGGGGCGGAGGCACCTGGGACCACGACACGGCCTGGGAGTTCCTGGTCGCGAACGTCGCCATGCCCGAGGCATTCCTGCGCTTCGAGCTGACCCGCTACCTGGGGTGGCCGGGCCAGGCGCCGGCGTACAAGATCGGCCAGCGGCTGTGGGAGACCGCCCGCGACGAGGCCGCCGAGGCCACGACGGCGCGCGGCGGGGCCCACGACCTCAAGGCCTTCCACGCCCGCGCGCTGGCCCTGGGCTCGGTCGGGCTCGACGTGCTGCGTGAGGCGTTGCGCGCGCCACGCTGACCGTTGACCGGACCATCCGGTCGCAGGACGTAGGATGTCTCCGCCATGCGCAACCCCTGGAACCTCTCCGCACGCCTGCACGTCGACCTGCGACGTCAGGCGAGCGCGTCGTGTCCGGGTGCCCCGGCCGTCCGGCCCGCCTGAGCGACCCACGCTCGCGAGCCCGCCCGACGGCCTTCCCGCACCCTCGACACGACCCCGGAAGGTCCACCATGGCTTCGTCCCGCTCCCGCCTGCGCCTGCCCTCCTTCGGCGCGCAGATCCTCATCGCCCTGGTCCTGGGCATCGGCCTGGGCCTGCTCGCCCGAGCGATCCAGGTCCCTGACGCCCCCGACAACGGGCTGACGGTCACGCTGCAGACCATCGGCAGCTCCTTCGTCCAGCTCCTGCGCGCCCTGGTCCCGCCGCTGATCCTGACGGCGATCATCGCCTCGATCGCCAACCTCGGGAAGGTCACCAACGCAGCACGGCTCGCGGGCCGCACGCTGCTCTGGTTCGGCATCACCGCCCTGGCCTCGGTCGCGATCGGCATCACCCTGGGGCTGGTCCTCCGGCCTGGCCAGAGCACCACCCTGTCCCCCGAGACGGCAGCGCCTCCCGCCCGCACCGGCTCCTGGCTCGACTTCATCACCGGCCTGCTGCCGGCGAACTTCCTCGGCCTGAGCGCGAGCACGACGCTGCAGACCGGCGACGACGGCACGATGACCGCCGGGACCGGGCTCACCTTCAACGCCCTGCAGCTCGTCGTGATCGCCCTCGTCGTGGGCTTCGCGGCCCTCAAGGTCGGCCCCGCCGCCGAGCCCTTCCTGTCCTTCAACCGGTCGGTGCTCGCCGTGGTGCAGAAGGTCCTGTGGTGGCTCATCCGCCTGGCCCCCCTCGGCACCCTCGGCCTCCTGGGCAACGCCGTGGCCACCTACGGCTGGGAGTCCCTCGCCCCGCTGGGCACCTTCACCCTCGCGATGTACCTCGGCCTCGCGCTCGTGCTGTTCGTCCTCTACCCCGTGGTCCTCACCACGAACGGCCTCTCCCCGATCCGCTGGTTCGCGGGGGCCTGGCCGGCGATCCAGCTGGGCTTCGTCTCGCGGTCCTCCCTGGGCACCCTGCCGGTGACCGAGCGGGTCACGGTGCGGAACCTGGGTGTGCCCCGTGAGTACGCCTCCTTCGCGGTGCCCTTCGGAGCGACCACGAAGATGGACGGCTGCGCCGCCGTCTACCCCGCCCTCGCGGCGATCTTCGTGGCCCAGTTCTTCGGCCTCGAGCTCACCGTCTGGGACTACCTGCTCATCGCCTTCGTCTCGGTGGCCGGCTCGGCCGCGACCGCCGGGCTCACGGGCGCGCTGGTCATGCTGACCCTGACGCTGTCGACCCTGGGTCTCCCGCTCGAGGGCGTCGGCCTGCTGCTCGCGATCGACCCGATCCTCGACATGGGGCGCACCGCGGTCAACGTCGCCGGGCAGACGCTGGTCCCGACGATCGTGGCCAAGCGCGAGGGCATCCTCGACCAGGCCGCCTTCGCGGCGTCCAACGCCGCCGACCCGTTCGCCGAGGACGAGGAGGAGGCCACCGAGGTGCAGCAGACCGCCACGGGCGAGCCCACGGCCGAGCCCACGACGACCACCGAGGCGCAGCCCACCCGCTGAGCAGGCGGCCCGGCCCCGGGCGCCCCGCCCGGGCACGCAGGGAGGTCCCCCAGGCGCTAGCCTGCCGCGGGTGACCTCCCTGCTTCTCGCCTCGGCCTCCCCTGCCCGCCTCGAGACCCTGCGCCGCGCCGGCATCGACGCTCGCGTCCAGGTCTCGGGAGTCGACGAGGACCTCACCCTGACCGAGGCCACCCGCCGGTTCGGGCCCCTCGAGGTCGCCGACGCGGTGCTCGTCCTCGCCCAGGCCAAGGCCCAGGCGGTGACGGCCCGTGCCGAGGAGCTCGAGCTGCCCGAGGACCTCCTCGTGCTCGGCTGCGACTCCTTGCTCGAGCTGGACGGCGAGCCCTGGGGCAAGCCCACCGGCGCCGAGGACGCGGTGAGCCGCTGGCAGCGCATGCGGGGCCGCAGCGGCGTGCTGCACACCGGTCACTGGCTCGTCGACACGCGCGCCGGCGCCGGGGAGGGCGGTCAGGGCACGGGGGCGACCATCGGCACGACGGCGTCGACCACCGTGCACTTCGCCGACCTCACCGACGCGGAGATCCGCGCCTACGTGGCCACCGGCGAACCCCTCGCGGTCGCCGGTGCCTTCACGGTCGACGGGCTGGGTGGGCCCTTCGTGGACCGGGTGGACGGGGACCACCACAACGTGGTCGGCCTGAGCCTGCCGGTGCTGCGCGGCCTGCTCGCCGAGGTGGGCGTGACCGTGCCCGACCTGTGGCGCAGCACAACGTCAGCTCCTGACGGGCCTTCTGAGGGCTCCTGAGACCGCCCGCGCTGGGGAACTCGACAAAGCCTGGCGCTCGCGCGTTGCCGATTCGACCAAACCTGGGAACCGCCCCGAGCCACGGGTGATCCCCCGGGCCCCGTGACGTTACGGTGAGCCGTGCCCGAGATCCGCAAGGTCCTCATCGCCAACCGCGGCGAGATCGCCGTCCGCATCGCCAGAGCGTGCGCCGACGCACGCATCGCGAGCGTCGCGGTCTACGCCGACCCCGACCGCGAGTCCCTGCACGTGCGCCTGGCCGACGAGGCCTTCGCGCTCGGCGGGAACCGCGCGGCCGAGACGTACCTCGACGTGGCGAAGCTCCTCGAGGTGGCCCGGCGCAGCGGCGCCGACGCGGTCCACCCGGGCTACGGCTTCCTCGCCGAGAACGCCGGGTTCGCCCAGGCGGTCATCGACGCCGGCCTGGTGTGGATCGGACCGCCGCCGTCCGCGATCGACGCCCTGGGCGACAAGGTCAGCGCGCGGCACATCGCCCAGCGGGCGGGAGCTCCCCTGGTGGCCGGCACGCCGGATCCCGTGACCGGGGCCGAGGAGGTCGAGGCCTTCGCGGCCGAGCACGGTCTGCCCATCGCGATCAAGGCCGCCTTCGGGGGCGGGGGGCGCGGCCTCAAGGTGGCCCGCGAGGCCGAGGAGATCACCGAGATGTACGACTCGGCCGTCCGCGAGGCCGTGGCGGCCTTCGGCCGGGGCGAGTGCTTCGTCGAGCGCTACCTCGACTCCCCGCGCCACGTCGAGACCCAGTGCCTCGCCGACACGCACGGGACCGTCGTCGTGGTCTCCACCCGGGACTGCTCGCTGCAGCGGCGTCACCAGAAGCTCGTCGAGGAGGCGCCCGCCCCGTTCCTGACGGCTGAGCAGGAGCGACTGCTCACCGAGTCCTCGATAGCGATCCTGCGCGAGGCCGGCTACGTCGGGGCGGGCACCTGCGAGTTCCTCGTCGCGGCCGACGGCACGATCTCCTTCCTCGAGGTGAACACCCGACTGCAGGTCGAGCACCCCGTGACCGAGGAGGTCACGGGGATCGACCTGGTGCGCGAGCAGCTGCGGATCGCCGCCGGCGAGCCCCTCGGCTACGAGAGCACCACCGTGCGTGGTCACTCGATCGAGTTCCGGATCAACGGTGAGGACCCCGCCGCGGGCTTCCTCCCGGCCCCGGGCCGGATCAGCAGGCTGCGGTTCCCGGCAGGGCCCGGCGTCCGCGTCGACAGCGGGGTGGTCGAGGGGGACACGGTCTCCGGGGCCTTCGACTCGATGATCGCCAAGCTCATCGTCACCGGCGCCACCCGTACCCAGGCCATCGAACGGGCGCGCCGGGCGCTCGCGGAGCTCGAGATCGTCGGGCTGCCCACCGTGGTGCCCTTCCACCGTGCGGTGCTCGACGCCCCGGCCTTCGCCCCGACCGATCCGGACCACCCCTTCAGCGTGCACACCCGCTGGATCGAGACGGCCTTCACCGAGGAGCTCGCCGCCCTGGGCCGGCCCAGCGGCACCGCGAGCACCCCCGAGGAGCCCGCGGCCGAGGAGGCCGTGACCGAGCGGGTCGTGGTCGAGGTCGGCGGCAAGCGGATCGAGGTCGTGCTGCCCGCAGGGCTGGGGGGCCTGGGCGGCGGCCGCGGACGTGCTGCGTCCGCACGGTCCTCCCGTCCACGACGCACCAGCACCCGGAGCGCGGCGAGCGCCAACGGCACGACGCTGGCCTCGCCCATGCAGGGCACGATCGTCAAGGTCGCGGTGGCCGAGGGCGCCGAGGTCGCCGAGGGGGACCTGGTCGTCGTCCTCGAGGCGATGAAGATGGAGCAGCCCCTGGTAGCGCACCGCGCGGGCACCGTGCAGAGCCTCACGGCCGGCGTCGGGGCGAGCGTCAGCGCCGGCACCGCGATCTGCGAGATCGTCGGCTGAGATGAGCGGGCGGCCGCGCCAGGGCACGCACCGCCAGCCCGGGGACGGCTGGCTCGACTGCGCCTGCGGGGCGCAGCACTGGGGCCTGCTCGGGGCG